>RGUK01000465.1 GCA_010027825.1 bacterium | reverse complement strand
GGCACCGCAGCCTTGGTATCAAACTTCATACGAGTAACCAGCATGTCCGGGTCCCAACCATGTGCATCCAGATACTGCGCGTAAGCACGTAGCGGACGGGAGTCGTTTTCTTCCGGACCAAAGATAGAGGTGGCGGGCAGCGTCATCTGCAGAACATCGCCTTCCATATCATTAGCCAACACCACAGCAATACGCTGAGAGAAGCGACAGGCACGGCTCTCACCCTGACCGCTACCCTTGATGTTGTTCGGGCAGGTGGCGCAGTTGTCCGCTTGGGGTTCTTCAATAGAAACATCCGGCTTCTCACCATCGGCAGACCAGCAGCTAGGGGTCAGCGATACACCTTCCTCATAGCTCTTGCCATAGAACGAGCGGCCAATCTTGGATGCAGCGTTAACAATAACAACATCCAAATGACGGTCCTCAATAGCCCCGACTTCCTTGCTACCAGCAAATAGACGGAACACACCCCCCTTAATAGAGATGCGCTTAATGGCCGAGCCACCACCGCCCGCAAGAGCAGCAGCAAGACTGGAACGCTCAGCCCGCTTGGCAAACGAGGGGACAGATGTCCCTTCAAACTTAATTACTTGAGTCATGTTAAGTCCTTAACGTGTGGGTTTGCGTACCGAAATGTCGTACTCCGAATCGGAGTTGAGTCCCGGCGGTACGAGTCCGGGGTTCTCTTCAAGAAAATGTTCCATGTTCTTCTGGGCAATGCGCTTCTCCAGCAAATCCAGCGCATCATGTTCAATGATGAACTCTTTGAACGAACCCCAGTCGTTGGTGCTGAAGCGCGTCTTCTTAGAAAGAATAACTGTACCCGCATCTGTACGCGCAGACGTGGTCCCCATAGAGAGCATACGCTCTTTGATAGCAAACTTAACTTCGTCCTGCTGCGCCTTGAGTGCAGCAATCTTCTCGTCGTGTTCGCGTTGGAGTTCCTGAATGTTTGTCCGCATCTTCAGGTAGACGCGGGCCAGTTTATCGAGGGGGATTTCAGCGATGCCGGTTGTCATTGTACTCTCCGTATTGTTGTGTCAAAACTTTAACAGGTTCATTCAGGCTGTGCAAGTTCTTCTTCGTATAATTTGACGAGGCTTGTGTGCTCGTTCACTCGGTGCGCCAACTGCTTGAACATGCGTTTCTCAATGTCCGACCCCTGCAAGTGAATGACAGTAACTTTGTCTGATGTCTGGCCCTGCCGGTCAGCCCGTGCGCAGCACTGGACGTATGTCTCTACGCTCATAACCGGACCCCAGAACACCACCGTATCAGCAGCCGTTAGTGTGACCCCATGCGCTGCTGCTTGAGGCTGGATAACCAGCACTCGGGGTGACGGAGTGGTCTGAAACTGGCTAAAAATTAATGTTCTCTTTGATGCTGAGACATCACCGTGTATCGTAGCGCAGTCAATTCCATGCCTTCCTAGGAACTTACTTATTGTATCTATGCTATGTCGGAAGTTTGCAAACACTAAGATTTTTCTTTGAGTCTCTTCGAGGACTTCCATCAGAACATTGAGGCGCGGGGAGCAGTCAAACTCAATAACCTCACCGTCGTCGGTGTATGCGGCGCCCGCCGAGATTTGCAGTAGCTTGTTCACGTTGACCGCAGCGTTCGCTGCCGTGATTACTTCGCCCGCTGCCTGCACCATCATGCGTTCCTTGAGCAGCTTGTAGTACTTGTTCTGCTGAACAGTCAGGGGAATCTCTCGCGTCTCTGTCATGACCGGCGGCAGGTCAAGGCATTGTTGTTTGGTGTACCGGATGGCAGGTTGCAGCGCCTCGAATACTTTGTCCGGTGCGTCGGCTTTGGGAATCCATTTGAACTGCGTTAGCTTGCGCATAACCAAGTCG
>RGUK01000464.1 GCA_010027825.1 bacterium | reverse complement strand
CTTGAAAAACGAAACCTGAAGTTGCAGGAAACCATGGCCAAACGGACCAGTTCCATGAACAAATTTTTTGTATCGAAAAACGAGCTCATCAATTCCCTCATCGAACTCAGTTCCGAATCCCGTGACAACAACGCTCTGTATCGCTCGCAGGATCTCTCCGAGTTGCCAGAGGTAGCGATTGCGGTCGAGAGATGATTTGACGGCACGAGCATCGCGAAAAGGCATGCACGTCTGCAGCAAGTAGCCATACTCCACATCACCCTTACCTGGGATCGACACGACACACCGACCCGTTGCATCATCAGTCGTGCGCGCCACAAAATCAAAAAGGCGCTCATCATCAACACTGCCAGCATGACCTGGTGGTACCGCCTCTTCTTCACGCGCAATTCGGCAACCGAAATGGTTAAGCAAGCATGCAGATTCATGGACATTAAACAAATCAAGGTCCACGAGATAAACGGCGTGCGAGGCTCTGGACAGAAAAAGTGCGCTAACCTGGGCAGAGTGCTTTCCCGGTGCGCTTGGCTCGCCACTTGATAACACCACCAAGCTGATCTTTGCAATAAAACATTCTTCTTATCACCACCGTCAAAACATCGATGGCGCGAAGTACTGACGCACGTCCATGCCAAGAAAGATGGTCATCGTCCGAATCATCCCTCAAGCCATATTCGCGCTGAAGGCAGTATGCAAGAAAGTCACTGGTGAAATAGACTCTTTGCTCACGCGGTACATTCGTTTTCAGCGCTCTTTGGCAAACCAGACTGCTTAGCATTCCTAGGCGCGCATCGTCGCACATTTTGTTAACCTCACGGGCCTCAGGAGGGGTTGACAGATACAAGCCAACCAGGACATCCACTACCACTGATGCAGCAAGCGACGCTTCACTACTTATCCATTCTTGAAAATCATCGCTTTCTTTATCCAACTTTTTGCACGAGATCAGCCGCTGCAGTCGCAGGACTGCTTCGCTAGACCCTTGACCTATGCACATGTCTGGCAAGGGCGGTCGCGTGGTGTCAAACCCGCTTATTTCAGCCCCACGAATTACAGAAACACGAGATGGGGATTCAAGCGATACGAGATCCTGATCCTGCATGGTTCCGTACTCCGCCCACATCTCCTCCACCCGCTGCAACCTCTCAGGCAACAAGCCTCCAACACCAACCGCGCTGAGCTGTGTTTGCACCCTTTTCCACAAGTTGCGTTTTTTGACAAAATAAATCCAAGCCTTAAACGCATGCGTCATTTTATCTTTATGACTAGCCTCAGCGCACTCGGCGGGCAATGGCCAACTCGCTACAATGTTAGCTAAACGCTTAGAAAAAAAATCGCAGTCATCCCCCCTCCCTATATCCTCATGCGCTGCACAAAGCGCCAACCACCGGGCTGGATCGTCAAAGCTATTAACAAATTTATTAAATGATGGCCACGCCAGTCCATCCGCTGCTTGTACACTCTGCCTATTGCCACCACTTAACAAACATACGGCCAAAACGATGAGTCGACGAACCACCAAATCCCTTTCAATCTGTTCAGTTAATGCCATGCTGTGGAAGGCAAGTATAGCCTGCAGGACGGTTTTTCCAATCCATTTTGCTCATGGCGCTTGCACCGGCAACCTGCTAGAATGAGAGGGTCTTCCATTTTTAAGATTGGAACCATGCATGGCACAACCAGAAAATACTCATTTAAACCTTGCCCGGAAGTGGCGCCCACAGACCTTTGATACGGTCATCGGCCAAGACATTCCCGTGCGAATGTTAAAAAACAGTCTCTATCTACAAAAATTTTTTCCTGTCTATCTTTTTGCCGGCCAACGCGGTTGCGGTAAGACCACCACTGCGCGCATTTTTG
>RGUK01000463.1 GCA_010027825.1 bacterium | reverse complement strand
AAAAAAGTATAATTAATATTAAGATTCATATTTTCTGTTTTATTGTTTTCAATCATTATTAATCCGGTTACGTCAATTATTAAATCCGGTATTTCCTTTAAATGTAATTTATTAATTGTCGGCGACTGAATGAATTTAATTAAATCCTTTTTAGCAAGTTTACCAAATTCCGATTTGATATTATTCGTAAAATTTTGCTTATTTTTTATATAGGATTCGTTTATTTTATTGCCGATCTGTAATTGTCGGCGAATAACACTAAACGCGTGGGTTTTTGTTTTATTTGCTTTAAATTCCTTTTTCGCTATTTCCATAAATTCGTTAATAAATAACCCGTTAAATAATTTTTCGAAATAATCTTTTTCGTTTTTCATTTTTTTTGTTTTTTTTTGTTTACTAATTGTTTTTGATTCCGGTAAAATGGGTCCCATGGGTCCCAAATTAATAATTCTTTCTTAATGCTTCCAGATGAAACCCGGGTTTGATTTTTTGAAATTTTGAATAGGAAAAATGTACATTTCCGATAGGATCGTAATAACATTCAATTAACAAATCCATATTGGCGACGTAATATGATTCGTCCGTAAATTCGTTAACTTCGGCAATTTTTTCGGAAAAACTAAGTAGGTAATATTTACTTTGTTTCCGGGTTTCTCGAAAAATTTTACCTAATTTTTCCTCAATCTGTTTACATACATTTGTTACCGTTCCTTTGAAATAATCTACTTCGATCAATGGTTCGGTTTTCATGGTTGGAAAGTTAAAATCCATTTTTAATTTGTTTTAAATTGTTTAATAAAAGTTTAACCGGGTCGTTAATTAAGTTCGTGGAATTTTTCAATAAAATTTCGTTTCGTTCATCTGTTATCCGCTTTAAAACATGGCGGTCGGTTCCAGAATTTTTTAAATTATCCAATATTTGCGTAAATGCCTTATTGTCCATTATGTGCAATCCATATTGGTAAATAAAATTTCGGATTTCGCTATAATTCATTTTTTTATCCTGAATGTTAATATTGATATTTTCATTTTTATAAATTACATTTCCCAAATGCAATTCCATGTTTGGTATAATATGATCAATAATTTTATCAATTTTAATTTGGCTACCGTAAATAAATGGTACCGAATTTTTAAAATAACGCGTTTCAAATCTTATTCCTGCAGGTCTGTTTTTTGCTGCATTCTGATAAAATAATAACCGGATATTATTATTTTTTTTTTGGCTAAACATTACCGACGACTCTAATTTGCTAAATGTTTTTACGTCGTAATTTTTATTTATTATTTCTAAATTATTAAGATCAAAAAAAATATTGTAATTAAGATCAATAGAAAAATCAATTCTTTTTACGTCTATATCGTTTAGCCTTATATTGAAAATTTCCTCAAATGTATTTAAGGCAAATTCAATTTCATTTATTGGTATTAATGGATAATTTGTTTCAGATATATTATTTATTTTATTCCAAAATTCGCTTAATGATCCGTATACGTTCAAATACCCATTGGTTGCCAATTTAAAATTAAAACCCAATTTCCGGTTGTATCCGTTATTTGATCTTATAAACGTCCTATCCAATTCAATCGGATATTTACTAAACAATTGTAAACTATCAATCATTAATTTATCATTTCGTTTATTTCGCTAATTTTTACCCGGTATTCTTTGCCAATTTTAACGGCCTGCAATTTGCCCGAATTAATCCATTTCCGCACCGTTTGAGCGCTTAATAATAGAATTTTGGCCGTTTCCCTAACGGTCAATAATTTTTCATTTTGAATTATCATAATTATAATTTTCAACAAATATACAATTTTTTTTATTAATGCATATCTTTTTATATTTTTTTGTATATA
>RGUK01000462.1 GCA_010027825.1 bacterium | reverse complement strand
GGATATTTTTAACCATCCCATTCCCCACGGTTTCTGGTAACCACATGTGGAAACGCTCCGGCAGAGCAGTATACCTCGTCCCGAAGGCCCGCGAATATTATGCTCTAGTGGCTCACACAGTTAGGGCTAATTCTCACGCGGTTGGTTTTAGCGCAGCGTTAAAGGTGTCTATGGCTATCTATCCCCCAGACAAGAGAAAAAGGGATATAACGAACCTTTTAAAAGTGATCGAGGACGCGCTAACAAAGGCGAATGTGTGGGCTGATGATAGCTTAGTTACCGAGTTACACGTTTCAAAAAAAGGATTGGATAGGGGTTGTCCCAGAGTTGAGATTGAAATTGAGACAATGTGACGCTGTGTGTATATATAATTGTGGCGATGGGTTATAAAATCAATATAGTATTGTAAATTTTACAATAGAACCTGTTGAAACGAGAAATAAGCTCGAGATGAGCTAAAAAGGCCCGAGAAAGGGCTGATATATAGGGGATATATACATAATGGGAAAAAAAGGTGTCATGCCTCCAGCGGCCGGAATGGGACGAAAGAAGGGTGTCCCCAATAAGATAACAAAAAGCGTTAGAGAAAGCTTTCAAGCTGCTTTCGAGGAGCTGCAACGTCACAAAGGGGTTAACCTCGCCGACTGGGGAGTAAGAAACCCGACTGAGTTTTACAAGCTTGCCTCTAAACTTATCCCGATAGCCACTGAGGTGTCGGGGAAAGACGGTGGACCTATTCAGTTTTCCGAGACCGAAGCGGCTGCGAAACTAGCATCTATCCTCGAGGCTGCGAAGGCAAGAAAAAATTCCAGTGAACCCAAGTGAGATAAAAGAGTTATTGCCCTACTTAACTACCCAAGAGAAAGCGGAGTTAGATCTTATTCTCTCGAGAGATACGCAAAAATGGAGACCACTGCTAGGCCCGCAGACTTTGGCCTTCGAATCTCAAGCCGATATTGTAGGGTATGGGGGAGCAGCGGGAGGGGGAAAAACCGATCTTGCCTGTGGGAAAGCGCTCACAAAGCATAAACGCATTATGATCTTACGACGAGAGGCTACACAGCTTTCCTCTGTCGTCGATAGGCTTACTGAGATCTTAAGAACCCGAGACGGCTACAACGGTCAAGAAAAAATCTGGCGCTTGCCCGATAGGCAAATTGAGTTCGGCTCACTCCCGAACCTAGGCGACGAGACCAAGTATCAAGGTCGACCGCACGATCTACTCGTATTCGATGAGGCCGCGAACTTCTTAGAACGTCAGGTGCGCTTTCTCTTGGGTTGGCTCAGGACGACTGACCCAAGCCAAAGGTGCCAAGCCCTGCTAACCTTCAATCCTCCGACCACGGCCGACGGTCGATGGATCGTCGACTTCTTTGGTCCGTGGCTCAATGCCAAGCACCCAAGACCCGCGCAGCCCGCAGAACTAAGATACTTTGCAACAATTGACGGAAAGGATGTGGAAGTCGAAAGCAAAGCGCCATTCCTGCGCAACGGTGAGACCATTCAACCGATGAGTAGGACCTTTATCCCTTCACGCGTCACCGACAACCCATATCTTATGGGGACAGGTTATCTTTCGACCCTTCATCTCAGATGCTTTACGGTGACTTCACCGCTGGAATGGAGGACGATCCGTGGCAGGTGATCCCTACTAAATGGGTCGACCAAGCGATGGATCGATGGGTCAAGCTTGATAAGAAACCCGAGATGACTTCGATGGGGGTCGACGTCGCTCGAGGCGGTAAAGACTCAACCGTTATCGCAAGGCGACATGATAACTACTTCGATGAACCCTTGGTTTACTCAGGCGCACAGACCCCTGACGGTCCTAAGGTCGCGGGTCTTGTGATCGCAGCGCTC
>RGUK01000461.1 GCA_010027825.1 bacterium | reverse complement strand
ATTGTGAGTGCTTTTCGTGGCGAATTGAGCCGTGAAGAGAACCTGAAGCGTCATGCCGATCTCAAGGCTCGTGTTCGCAAGATGGGATACGGCTACATTGAGATGAAGGGCGGCTACCAAGAAGAAGGTGGCGTTGTGGAGGAGTTGAGTTTGCTTGTTCCACAGATCAAAAAGTCTGAAATTGTACAGTTGGGTCGTCATTACGAACAACACAGCGTGATGTACAAGAACAATGAAGACTTTTACTATATCGGTACAAATGAAAGTGCTGGTATTGGCAAGGTTCTTATGCGTTTCAAGAAAGGCGAAGGGCAACACAACCTTGAACTAGCCAAGCACAAGGTGTCGCAGTTTTTCTCGCAATTGCGTAAAGGTTCACACGCACACAAGAAGTTTGTGTTTAATGTCAAGGACGAACCACAACAGGGCGGCGAGCAGGAAAAGAGCGGAGAGAGTGCCGCTGCTGCACACAAGCACCGCCCCGGTGATGTATGGAAGACTTCTAGTGGACTTTTTGGTGCAATGAATGATGCAGGCGACTACGAATACTTTGAAGACCAAGACGCTGCTCGCCGTTACGCCAAGAAAACCAAGAGCGGGTACAAGATTCAAGAGCGTGAAGAGTGGGGATTTAGCAAGGCTGCGTATCTGCGTCATGGCGAAGAACCCAAGTGGATCACAATTTTTGAGGATTTAGACAACGAAAATTCCTAAATAGTTTAGGAGCAAAATGTCTAAAACCCCCAAGCAGTCTCGGGACAAATTAAAAAGTCTGCTATTAAAAAATGCCGTTCAAAAAATACGGAACGGCGGTCGCTGTGGGTGCAGCAAACCCAAACCAAATATTCAGAATCCTCGCTGAAGGGTTGACACGCCACAGAATCATGCTAATATAGTAGTGAAAGGAAACTTATCCATGAACCTCAAGTCTCTTATCGTCTCTGCCGCCGTCTCGCTCTCTGCCTTCGCTAGCAGTGCTTCTGCCCAATGGGGCGGTAGTTCGGTAGGCGTGGGCTTCGGCGGCTCGTACAGTCGCACCAGCATCAGCGGGCCTTACGGCGGAAACACCACCATCACCAACACCACGCTTGGTGGCGGAATCGGTATCGGCGTGAACAGTGGCTACGGTGGCTACTACGGCGGTGGTTACGGCGGCTACTACGGTGGTTGCGGAGTGCCTGCTGTGTTGCCGTACTACGGTGGAGTGCCTGCGTATGTGCCGTACTCGCCGTTCACTGGTTGCTACGGCAATCCGTACTATCCTCCCGCTGTCGTGGTTGCTCCTGTGATCTACGGTGGTGGCTGCGGTCAGGCGTGGGTGCGTTGAACTGACCCAAATCTGGGCCTATCGTCTAATGGTTTAGGATAGGGGCCTTTCAAGCCCTTGATCGGGGTTCGAATCCCCGTAGGCTCACTTGCCTAACAGGAGAATCGTGAATTGAATCGTCGCCGCAAGCGTAAGTACGAGGCTCGTAAGAAGACTCGTCAAGCAGAACTGCTGAATGCCAAGAAGGAAACACTCCGCAAGTTGGAAACCCTTGATCGGCTTCCTGCTTGGGTAAAGGCTGAAAAGGGCATCTGAACCTCGGGGCAGGTGTCCGAGCGGTTGAAGGAGCAGCATTGGAAATGCTGTATACGGGTAACCGTATCGCGGGTTCGAATCCCGCCCTGCCCGCTTTTGGCTCGTAGCACAACGGCAGTGCGATCCGCTGTTAACGGATAGGTTGATGGTTCGAATCCATCCGAGCCAGTTTGGCGAAGTAGTTCAGTTGGCAGAACAATCCTTTCATACGGGATAAGTCGTTGGTTCAATTCCAACCTTCGCCATTTTTTGATTGTTAAGACGCGGTTCAAGCCTCT
>RGUK01000460.1 GCA_010027825.1 bacterium | reverse complement strand
GGTGTTGCCACAGGCGTGGCTCTGTACGGCGTAGCCCTGCTGGCGATTAGCTTCTTTGCGCGTTCCAGGTGAAAGAAGAGATATGTTTGACAAGGGTGTTGCAAGAGAGATGATTAAGGCTGTTCTGTGCGGGCTGGTCTATACTTTGGTAGTAATGGCGGGCAGCGGCTCCTTTTGCATTACCTCAAACTTAATTGCGGGGCTGGGCGCCTATTTTCTGGTGGTTTCGCTCTGCGCTGCTTGGATGAATCGTTGGTTGCTTTCGCGTTTTGCTCTGCCTGCTCCGTGGCCGCTTGTGCTGCCGGTTGCTATGTTAGGCCTCTTTTATCTTCCAGCGTATGCCCTCTTGTACGGCTTACAACAGGCCTTACTAGCTTTTTGTTGTGTGCTGGGGGCGTTGGCCGTGGTGACTTTTGTTTGGTACGTTCATTGCTGGCGAAAAGCACATTGATAACATTTGATCAGGATTGAGCACATGAAAATTGCTTGGAATCACCTTCTTAAATCCACGCTGGGCGCTACGTTGTTGGTGGTTGCGGCATATGTAGGTGCTCTCAAAAACGGAGAGTATCACCCGTATCGTTTGATAGTCCTATTTTTGGCAGCCATATGCTTTCAGATGTTCTTCTTTGCGCGTGGGAAGTTCAAGAAGCGCGAGTGGCTGGCTATGGTTGCTGACGGGACTCTTTTCCCCTTGCTGTTTGGCCTATGCGGTCTGTCTTTGACCTTTGTCTTGGTTGGAGCGTTTTTTAGCGCTTGTATTCGCATAGCCCTCACCATGCTGGAAGCGAAGGGCTTTATAAAAGAGCGGGAGTAGGATGAATACGCGTACAGAAATGATGCTTCGCTCGCTAGTGAGCCTGGGGTTGACGCTTGCGCCGGTTGTTGCCATCATTCGCTTTGTTGGCGGCTGGCAGGGGGTTGCCCTCTGTGCCCTGTGGGGCATTGGTGTTGGCCATGTGATGAACTATTGCTGGCCACGCAAGGGCGAGTAGAAAGCACGACGTGATTAACAATTGATTGCTAAGGAGAATTCGTATGTTCTTCAATCGCTTAAAAACTGTGCTGCTCCTGAGTGTTATGAGCAGCATCTTCTTCCTCGTTGGCTATTTGCTGGGCGGCCATAGCGGCATTGTTGCCGCGTTAGTGATGGCTAGCGTCATGAATTTTGTTATGTACTTCTTTTCCGACAAAATGGTGCTTGCGATGTACCGCGCACAGCCGCTTGATAGCGTGAAGTACAAGTGGATTTACGACATAATGGAAGAGCTCTGCTTTCAAGCAAAAATGCCTATGCCAAAGTTGTGGTACATTCCAACGCATATGGCAAATGCATTTGCGACAGGGCGCAATCCACAGCACGCTTCTGTTGCTGTAACGCAAGGCATCTTGGAAATTTTGGATGAGAACGAGCTGCGCGGGGTGCTGGCCCACGAGATTTCCCACGTGAAAAACAGGGATGTTTTGGTGGCGACGATAGCGGCAACCATGGCAGCGGCGATTGGTTATCTGGCGCACATGATGCAATGGGCCTTCATTTTTGGTGGCTCATCACGCGACCGCGAAAACAAAGGTAGTGGGCTTGGGGCGCTGCTGGTGGCAATTTTTATGCCATTGGTAGCAACGCTTCTGCAGCTTGCCATCTCCCGCTCACGCGAGTTTTTGGCGGATGAAACCGGTGCAAAGACCTGCCATGATCCACTAGCTTTAGCTTCTGCGCTTGAAAAGTTGCACGACAGTGCTGCGCACCGCCATCAGCAACCGCATTCAACAGCGGAAGCAGCAACGGCAAGTCTTTTTATTGTAAATCCGTTTACCATGCGCGGCTTGGTGCACTTGCTGTCAACCCATCCTCCAATG
>RGUK01000047.1 GCA_010027825.1 bacterium | reverse complement strand
CAGCTGGCCGCCCAGCTGGACAAAAAAACCACTGCCTCGGCACTGCTGTAAATCCCCCGTTTTAAAAGGCGTTTGAAAACTAAAAGGCGATGAAAAGCAAAAAATTTGAACCACACTTTGCTTTGTTTTGGCAAACACTTCCGGCCAGGAGGCGCTTTGCTGCTGTTGAACACCAAAAGCATCAGGCGCGTGAGGCAAAAGGATGGTTTGTCCAGTCTCAGCCAAGAGCTGGCAAGCTATTTGCCCAAACAGCAAGGCTATATACCATTTGACATGATTGCGGCTTTTGCTAGTATTTAACATAGTAATTCCAAATCTTGTTACATTTTCAACTTGAAAAAAATGGGGACTCACATGCTCTCGTCGTCGCTCAAAAAAGGTTCCAGCCTATTTGGCATCGTCTTATTGGTTCTTGCTGCAGGTTGCGCTAAATATACACCACAAGCACTACCGCGCATACAGGCTGATGAAAAAAACGCCAGCAAGCAAAGCGGTGTTACGGGTTATGCATATGAACTAACCCCAGCCGAATGCAAAAAGGCCTTCAGCCGCGATGCATCAAAGCACGGGCTGACTGCGGTCCATCTGACCTTGAGCAATCACTCGAACGATACTTACATCTTCTCAGGGCAACATATTGGTGCACCAGTTGAGTCTCGCCAATCGGTAGCTGACACCCTAAAAATCGATGTTGCACAGCGCGTGCTTTCTTGGACAGTGCCAGGCCTCTTTATCGGCTTATTCCTGATTCCAGCAGTGTATGAATGGGCAGCATCATCTCGCGCCAACACTGCGCTTGCCAAAGACTTTGCAACGCGCGTCATTGGCAGCGAAGCAACACTTCAATTGCCACCAGGCGGCACGATTTCCAAAGTGTTCTTTGTAAGAACCGATGCGCTACCACATCGCTTGAGCTTGAAGCTGGAAAACATGCACACCCGTCAATTTGAAACGGTTGTTGTTCCGCTCCATCCATAAGCAATTTGTATAAGTCTTGTAAAAAAAGACCAAACGGGTGTTATCTTTTCGGATAACGCCCGTTTTTTTTGTTACACTTTGTCGTTCGTCCTGATCCTTCGATTGCTTCCGCACCAGCGAGCACTTTTGAGGTAGAGTATGATTGATCAACTGCATGGCACCATTACTGACATCAAAGAAAAGCATGTAACGCTGAGCCTTGCTGGCGGCATCTCCTTTGCCTTGTATGCGCCAAAACCTGAACAGTACGTGGTTGGGAGCCAGCACACTTTTCATACATATCTGCACTGGCACCAAGAAAATGGTCCCAGCCTTTTTGGCTTTCCTACGCAGCTTGACCGGCGAGTTTTTCTCCTCATCATCGATTGCCCCAAAATCGGCCCTAGCATTGGTCTGAGCATCCTTTCCCAGCTTTCCGCAGGGCAGTTCCTGGAACTGGTTACCACGGGCAACATTGACGGGCTTTCGGCGTTGCATGGGATTGGGAGCAAGAAGGCTGAACAACTGATTGTTGAACTCAAGCAAAAAGTGCAAAAGCTCTTGAAGGCGGGTGACATCGAGGTTGAGCAAACGCAGGGGGTGGTGGTGTGGCAACAGCTGCACGAAGTGCTTACCTCGCTCAACTACAGCAGACCGGAAATTACACGCGCAACAAATCACCTTACGGCAACCTTTGGTAACCAAGACCAACCGTTTGATAAGATGCTGCGTAGCGCCTTGGCCTTCCTGTCTCAGCACCAAGGCTAAATGTGGCGCAGCACCGCACTGGCTTTACCTTGCTCGAGCTGCTTATGATCGGCGCCATCGTGTTGGTGGCTGCCACCATTGCCATACCCCTCCTCCTCCAGCCAGCTGACCATGACCTTGTTGCCAGCCTGCAGGAGCTAGAGACGCTCTGTCTATGCGCACAGTACAGTGCGATGGCAAGCAATCAGCCCTGCCTTATCAACATTGATGCCGCCAATAACAGCTGCTGCCTGCGCGTTGACCAGCAAACATGGGCGGTTAAACTCCCAGCCTCGTGCACCTTTGGCTTCCTCCCTGGCCTACTCGGTCCACCGGGCGATCCGCGCACAACGGTTACACAGGCTGTAACGTTTCAGGCTGAAACCAAACAACCAGCGATCATTTTTCAGCAAAATGGCATAATTTCATGCGGCACTTTGTACGTAATTGACAGGCATAAAAGCCTTCAGGGCGCTTTAACCTGCGGTGTTTCTCAGGTATCTTATATAAGAAGATATTTGTATAAAAACGGCCAATGGCACGTAGTCAAAGCGTAACCATGGAAGCGTCAACCTATGCTGCGCCCTGTCGCCCGCATCATTTCCGCCATTGCCGTCGGCCTTGTCCTTTCCATCTGGATTATTCAAAACAGCCCTGTTCTGCAAGAAACCGTCGGCAACCATATCATCCAGTTCGTCCAGAAGGACTGGTGCGCGCGCGTAAACGCAAGCAAGCCGCGCATCAACTTCTTTACCTGCTCGGTATACCTGGAGAATGGTACGGTCACGCCTTTGGACGAAACGCAATGCCAATGGCAGTTTAAAGAGTGCTTGGTCTACGTTTCGCCCTTCGCTCTGCTGACTAAGCGTGAGGCACAACTGCACATCACCCTGAATCAGGTGACGGCCACGACCCGCGCCACTACCCAGCACCTGGACATTATCGATCACATCAAAAGAATTATTAAACCATCGCCAAACCTGGAAGTACGGGTGGCAATGCGCAGCTTGACCATCAACAACATCGATGCCACGCTGGAATACGGCAGCGGTCCGGTGACCTGCAAAATACCAGGCACGTTTCGCATCAGCAATGACCAGGATTATTTGCGTTTTCGCCAGCCAACCTGGCATGGCTCAGTGAGCATGGAAGATGCGTTATTCACGCGTAGTCGGGTCGCCTATGCTCACCATCTGCGGGGCATAATCAGCTTTTATCTTGACCAGAAAGAAGACCGATGGCATTTTTCAACACGCGCTCACGGCAAGCTACCAGCAATTGACCCAGCTCCTTGGTACTCAATTGATGGCACATGGACGGGGCAGAGCGGCCAGATCACCCTTACCGACAACCAACAGCAAACGCGCCTTGCAGGCACCTTTTCCCTGCCCCTCACCGTTGGGTTGAAGGGTGCTTTTCCTGCTAATCACCTCAAAAACATCATCACGCTGCTTGCCACTAATCAATACAACGACAGCCGCATCGGCGGCAGGTGTACAGTGGACACGGTCATCGTCCCCTACCCAGAACGCATCACTTCCAGCGGCAGCTTCGCACTGGACGACCTACGCATCGGGAACTTGCACCTGCGGCATCTTGGCTTACGCTTGGTGCCAAACAGCAACCAACTGCTTCAGTCAACGGTCGAAATAGATCAATCTAACGCTTATGGGCTTACGGGCTGCTTGGCATGGAACGTCCAAGATCAACTCGGATCACTCACCCTCACCAATACTCATGCATTGCAGCCACCAGCGGTTATGGGCGGTGATGCAGGGTATCAAATCAATCCAAGCGATTGCCGCTTGACCGTTACCTGCGACACGGAAGGGATTTGTAAGGGAAGTTATGCCTGCACCATCAGCAACCAGGCACAACAGAAAAGCATCCATCACGCCGGACTCATGGCGTTTAAACAAGGCAAAATTGCCGTCAAGGGAAGTGATGCGCGCGGACAGTATGCGATCAAAGCTGCCTTTGTACCCCATCCCCATCTCACTTCGATTCAGTACAGCCATCGTGACCTCCCCTTGGTCAACTGCCGCACCAGCAAGGCTGAACCCTTCACGCTGCGCGGCAATGTTTCCTGGCATTTTCTCAAACGGTTTCTTGACCAGCAAACACGGCGTATGATCTTCAGTTCACGCAGCGCTTTTGCCGTTGCCTTGCACCAAGAAGATCCTTGCGCGCTGCGCGCTGACTTACAAATGAACCGAGGCACCCTGTACATGCCTGAGTACCATAACGTACTCACCGGCTGCGCTTGCAGCCTGACGCTGCGCCCGGCAGAAAAACAACTCGAGGTTGATAATTGCTCGATCACCCTGAGCAAAGGAACTATTTCCTGCCCTCACGCGGTGGCCCAGCTTGATGATGACAACAAGCTGAAGTACGTGATGGCGCCGCTGACCATTAATAATTTATTTGTGAACTGGAAGAAAGACTTCTACGGCTTTGTGTACGGCAATCTTACCCTACAAAAGCCTGAAGACGGCGCCGCTATGCTTGCTGGCACCTTGGTACTCAAAAAGTCTCTTCTCAAAGATGCCTTTCTGCGCGGCGAATCGTCAACAAGTCTGTATGGACCACTGGGTGGCATTACCCCGCAGCTCCCCTTCCCTCTCGGCTTTGACCTGAAGCTGGTTACCGAACGCCCCGTCCGCGCCAAGACCGCTAGCTTTGATGCACAGGCACGCGTTGATCTTGCCGTTGTCAGTGCGCCGCAAAAAGATTTCTTTGCATCTCCAGTGGTAACAGGCAGCATCGACCTGGAAAAAGGTAGCCTGCGGATTTTGAATAAGTCGCTAGCAATGCAGTATGGCAAAATTCAGTTCCTGCACAACAACCTGCACGACCCCCTCGTTGACCTACTCGCGCGCAGCAGGATTGGCAAATACCTCGTGAGCCTGCAAGCAACCGGCTCCCTGCAAAAGCCAACCATTCTGCTCGAGTCTACCCCTGCATTGAGCGAAGAACAAATCATTAGTCTGCTCCTGACCGGATCTGAGGTTTCAAGCCTGCAGGCAGACCTGCCCGCCATGCTTTTGCAAAATCTGGACGCGCTCATTTTTAGCGCCAAGCGCGATCCCAAGCAGCAAGTATTTATCGACACCCTGACCAAAACCTTTAAATATGTGCAGATCACGCCCAACTTAGATGCAGACAAAAACGAGCGGGGTATTTTGCGCGGCTCGGTATCGGTAAATCTAACCGACCAACTGCGTGCCAAAATCGACAAAGACTTGGACATGGAAAAGAATTTTTCAGCGCAAATTGAATATCTGCTTGCCGACAACATCAACCTCAAGCTGGTGCAAGAACAGCGCGGTGAACGCGGCGTTGAGCTGGAGTTCCGCATTAAGCCGTAGCACTCTTACGAGAGTTTAGTGCCCTTAGGCTGTTGACCGGCAGGCGGCGCCATCGCTGCTAGTTGCACCTTTGCCACCAAACGATCACGCTCTACCTGCAGCGCCTGCAGTTTGTTGCTCTGCTCCTCACACTGCTTAGCAAGGGTTATGCGTGCTTGCTCCGCGCTCTTTTTAGCAGTCTCTGTTTGCTGCAACTCTTGCTGACGCTCGGCCAATTTTTTCTTCAGCTCGGTCACCTCAAGCGTATTTGCCTTGGCGGCTTTGTACAGCTTGTCTACTTGATCAAGCAGGGCGTATACGCGTGGCTGCACGACGGGAAACTGTTTGCGAATGGCAATGAGCCCATCCGTAATGCGATTGTACGTATCAGCAAGCGCGTCAGCCGCGTAGACTTGGCTAGTGCCAACCCCCAGCAGAGCAAAAAAGAGTACTGCAAGTACCATGAACATCCCTCTCCAGCAATCAATCAGCTTTCAGCTATCTACCGTAAAGCGGCCAGAAGGGGTTTTTCAATGGTCTGATTAAAATCAGCGTCTGGCAGCAGAAAGAGGCTTGCTCGCCTCCTGCCAGGCCCTCTCTGCTTGTTCTAAAGCACGGCTTATGGTGCCCAGGTCTTCTGCCGAATAACTAGCGTCCCCACACCCCTGGGCAGCGCAACTCAATAGCCACACAACACGTTCCAGCAATGTTTCGCTTGCGGTGTTTTTTTTAATAGGATTAGTGCCATTGCGTAGCAATGCCTCAAAAACAGGGGGTGATAAGCGCTTATCGAAAGCAAAATGCAAAGGGGAAAACTTACCCAAAGCATTATCAAGCACGAACCCCGTACGGCGAGCATAGGCAAAAAGATCATCCAGAATCGCCCGTTCGCCTGCCACCCCTCGTCCATCAATTTCACGGTACGTTTTGCCTAGAGCAAGAAACCAGGTTGGATTGCCTAACATGATGTCTTGCAAGAGTGCCGGAACGATGGGATTGAGAACTTCATGCTCGCACAAAGCTTTAAAAAGCTGAGCGGCATACGCGGGAGGGGCGTAAAGAAAAGCATACCCCAACAGATTACAGCCATTGTGCTGGCCGAGGAGATTGCCGCCCGTGCTCTGATGCAGACTCAACTCGTGAATAAGCGTTGCAACGGCAACCTGTTTGCTAATGGCACGGCAAACATTCGCTAACAGCGGTATAGAGCGCTCACTTTCCACGGCGCCACCATCTGGAACCACTTCTGCCATTTGAGCAGCATACGCGGAAGCATGCACAGCTAGCAGTACCAATAACCACCTTTTCCATTGTTGCATGACCATGCAAACCCTTTCGTGTTAGCTGCAGGCTAACGCACAAGACGACTGCTTGGTCAATAAAAAAGGCCCGCACAAGGCGGGCCCAACAAATTCACGCATAATCAATGCACGCTTACTTATGCGTCCAAATCTGCACAATTCTTTTTGGCAAACCGCGGTGGATTATCGTCGAGGGAATAATCATCATCAAGCAGACATGCCTCTTTTGTCTCCGCTCGACGTCGCTTGTGCTGTGCGCGTCGCTCTGCCTGGAGCAAACTTGAACGCGCTTTATCCCGGCCATCAGGTAAACACTCGCGCGGCATTTGACCAGCATTGTTAACCGCAAAAATATCGGCTTTTGCACGGCGCAACGCCATAAGTACCTCGTCTGACCTATTGCACATGCACGCAATATGCAGGGGCGTATTGCCATTGGCATCACGCATATTAACCAACGGGCGAAAAGCACGACTGAACGGTCGTGTACGCAGTAAGTTTTTGATGAAAGCATCACTCGTGCGGGGGCTTTGGAGCGCTGCATGTAAAAGCGTTGCTCGCCGGGTATTCAAGCACATCTGTAGCTGCGTACCATTTTTAATGATAATCTCAAATAACCTTTCATCCCCTGCCTCTGCCGCGCTGAAAAGGCGACCTATCGCATGTTTCAGCAGACAGTTTCTAATCTTTTCAAGGTCAGGAGAATTTCCCCTAGAAACATATTCGTAAGGCACAACGCCTTGCAATGAAGCACGCAACGGGTCTGCGCCCCATGCGCAAAACGCCTCAATTATGATAGGCGCCTGACAACAGGCAAGGGCTATATGAAGCGGCGTTTTGCCACAGTCATCAGCTCCTTGCACGAGGCGTTGAGCAACCAAGCATGGCGTAGCAACGCCGTCGATGGAGCGATATTCCCACCCCAACAATCCACTAAACTCCTGCAGCCGCTCAACGGTTAGACCACGTATCTTTGCCACCAAATGCATGAAGTTTTGGCGACACTCCCCAAAATGGAGCGCTGCCAAGTCAACACCCTCCTCCTTCATCTTTCGCAGAGCGGGCAGATCTGCGCGCTTGAGTGCTTCCTGCACCAGACGAATTTGAGCAGATTGTTTATTTTCATAGACGTTTTCAACCCGCTTTCTGCACAAAGGACAGCTTTTCTGCCGCGCAAACCAAGGCGCTAGGCAATCCTGGTGGAAAGTATGAGCACAGGAAGTGATGGTAATTGGGTCGTTTTCAGCAACCTCATCTTGACAGATGCTACACTGGTCCTGTGTTGCTTGCGGACTCACATCATGGTAGGCATAGCCATGGTCTTGCACAGCGGCATTAGTATACCCAAAAGCGGCAACCCCAAGGGCTGCTACCAACAGCATTACATGTTTATTTTTCATGGTTTTTACCTCCACCACTTACATCACTGAGCAACATGGACATGCTGCTTCATCTTCCCACGCCTGAATCAGTCGGTCCGATTCAGCCTCATTTAGCAGGCGATCACCAGCTTCTTCTGCATAAACCAAAAGATCTGGCGGAACGTTTCCGTCCCCCAAGACACGACGCGTGATAGTTAAGACGCCGTTGTTTGCGCCAAGTAAGAGTGCTCTTGCCCTGAAAGCATCAAATGTTGCAAGCGCTGTTCTGCCTTGATTGTCACGGATAGTTGTGTCAGCTCCCGCACGCAGCAACATTGCTGCCGCCTGCGCACGCATAGGGAAAAAAGTGCACAGCACGTGCAAAGGCGTTTCACCTAGATCATTCTGCTGATTCACCAAAGCGCGAATCGCGGCGTTACGCAACAACTGATTAATCAGCCTAACCGGAAAGTTAAGTTCCAACGCCAAGTGAAGCACCGTCCCATTGCCGTTAAAAAAACGCATATGAGCAAGGCTTGCAGGGTCTTGGTGCAGACGCGCACGCACCTGTCGGATAACTTCGGCACGCACATCGTCGATAGAATCCCCCTCAACAACAAACTCAAAGCTTTCCTGCACAGGTGCCGGACTACGCGATGGCGTTAGTCGCTCCACCTCGGCACGACAAAGTGGACAGGTGTTGTTAGCGAGCAACCACCGGCTCAAGCAGCTCTCGTGGAAGCGGTGCCTACACGACGTCGTTAGACGGTCTGTAGTAGCATCGAATTCAACCAAACAAATAGGACAAGCAGCCCCCGGGCTGAGTGGTGTCTGGGCTACGGTTGCCCGGGCACTCACAGCAGGCCGTGCTGGCGTACGGGGTGCATCCTGGGCAGCATAGGCAGTAGTGCTTGCCGCTAAAGCGGCGATTACAAATAATTTGTTAACACGTTTCATGGCAAAGGCCTCCATTTTATTTATCTCATTTTTTACTGAATTGTGCAGAACCAGGCTGCTTCATCACGAATCTCTTGGTCAGGGCTTTCAAGCTGATCGAAGTACGCTATAGTCTGGACATACGATTCCTCTTGGCCACTGCTAGCTGCACGTCGAGCAGCTGCTGCTGGCGTGTCACCAGCGTGATTTCTAAGGTGAGTAGCATAACCACGCTCTACCAACAACTGGATAACGGGTAGCATGCTATCTCCTATTTTTGCGGCCAGGTGCAGCGGACTATCGGCAGTGGAAGCCAAGCCAAAGTCGCCGGTTGCCCCTGCATCCAGCAGTATGCGCACCGTCTGCACCGAGCGACGGTGTTCAACGGCAAGGTGCACCAGCGTTT
>RGUK01000459.1 GCA_010027825.1 bacterium | reverse complement strand
CGCCAGCACCTGCCCCAAGCCTACAGAGCACAGCAACCTACCGCGACTTTGGACTCAGCATTGTTCGGCATGCAGGGGCTCACTTCACCTTCCGTCACCCGGCATATCGTGGGCATCAACCGTCAGGGCACTTTCACCACGATTGGTTGGCGATCACTTACAGCGTGGACGGCATACCGGTTTTTATTGATCCTGGCAGCTACTTGTACACAGCGCATCCGCTCTGGCGCAACCAGCAGCGCAGCGCAGCGGCACACTGCACCTTTTTGCCCAGCACCGCAATCGCAATACCCGCTCAGCTTGACCTGTTTCAATTAAACATGCCGCCTAAAGAATCAACTGGCAGGGTTGAGACAACGGCAGAACGAGTTGTCGTACGTGATGCCTATCAGCACGGTAGCGCAACACTTAGCCGCACCTGCACCATTACCAGAAAAGGTTTAGTGGTACAGGACTATGCCGTAAGCGCAGAGCAACAAGCGATTAGCTGGTTTTTGCATTTGGGCCGATCCATTACTGCCCAGCGCATAGAAAAGCGCACCTGGCTTTTGCTGCATAAACAGCAACCGCTGGTGCGCCTTGATAGTATAGTCTTTTTGCATGAGCAGCCTGGCATCGCCAGCGCAACCTACGGGGCTGCGCAACCCACCACGCGCTTAGTTGGCTCAGCACAAACTGAGCAAGGCAACAAAGTGATGCAACAAATCACGGCGACGCTCGTGAGGCATTGATCCTTCTTCAAACAACAGAATACCGTGATTGCCGTGGCGCATCCGCCAGGTAACAAACGATGGATTTTGCATGCCCAGCTTACCACTCAACTGCGCGATAGCATCTGCATCAGGCTCGCGGTCTTGGTGGGATGACAGGCTTGGGTGTATGAACGAAGACACGTGCTGGTGAAACTTGCCTTCCCGCATTGTATCAATCATTTGGCGCGGGTTTTCCCAAGGATTTTCAGCAGACAGCTTGCATTCAGCTTTGTCATAACCAGCAACCCCCTTGAGGCAGTTAAACTCTGGATTATCAATCAGATAACTGGCTTTACTCAAACCAAACGAGTCGTCATGGGCAAGCTCGTACAACACAAGCTGTTGCAACCCATCAAGATCGTCATGCGATAGAATTTTATGTGGCAGGTCGAGCAGCCGAGAGACGAGTTGTCCCTCGTGGCTGTCAAGCTCGTGCAAATAAATGGTACGCATGCCCTCTCCTTTCTCTTATTTTCCCCACCTTACTCTTTTTTCTGGAGGGGCACAAGGCTTTTGGAAAAGGCTTTCCAATGCGTTTATTCAACAACTTCTTTGACCATATTCTCCAGGCGGAGGCTGCGTCCACCCTTCACGAGCACCAAGGCGTGCTCTGCGTGGACGCGCTCTTGAAAGGTCTTGCTTGCTTGCTGCCAGTCATCAACAACATGGACCTCTACATGGTGCGGCACCAGCCGTGCATAAAGCGCAGCACGCTTACCAACAGCAATGAGCACGCGCAGATCGGTCACCTTCGCAAGCGCCCTGCCTACTTGCCGATGCCAATAGTCCTGGCGATCACCAAGCTCAAACATTTCGCCCAGCACGGCGATTTTTGCACCTGGCGTTTTGAACTGCGAAAAAGCAAGCAGCGCCGCTTTCATATTTTCTGGGTTAGCGTTGTAGCAATCGCTCCACAACAGTCCCCTGTCGCGCTTGAGCCTCTTGAGTTCAAAGCGATTCTCAAAAGATTCATACGCTTCCAAACCACGTACCACTGCTTCAAACGGCAACGACGCTTCTTCGCGTTCTTAAATTACTTCACCAGACGCTTGCGGCTGGCAACAAGCTCGTGCTTGCTTTTGCGCAGCGCGTCGATTTTGCCGCCGAGAACGTCG
>RGUK01000458.1 GCA_010027825.1 bacterium | reverse complement strand
GATGGAAGCTTTAGCTACCCGCACAAACTTTCCCGCGGAGCTTCTCACCAACACATCGCGTTGGAAATCTTGCGTGCTGAAGGCTTTAGTGGTGATTTTGTTGACCGTGCAGCCCAACTAACCAGAGACATGGCGCACGTAGAGGCATAGGTTTTCATAATCAAAGTCTATCTTTTCCTTGCCCCGATCAGATAAAATACAAATAGGTTATTTTTATCTGAAAAATGGGGGATTGTTTCATGTTTTTCTTTAGTACGACTCTAGATTGCTACAAACGCTATCTGCTACTCTTTTGGCTGGTGGCTGCCTCAAGCTCGATTGCCTACGCTGCAGAAGAGCGCCGAATCACGGTAGATAATCCACAACTTCACCAAGAGCTTGCCTCGTTTGCCCTGGGCCAATTCAAAGAATCAGTCAGCACAAAGGGCAATACCAGTAGCCCCCGGAGAATCTTTCTAGACGAATTGAACAAGGTGGTAGAACAGCTCTTCGAGCAGAGAACCTCCGGGAAATCTCCCCTGCTATCTCCAAAAACAATTGGAGAGATTGATGGGCTTTTACAAAAGACCTTTGAGCAAGCCACAATGCAGGCATCTGGGTTAATTTCCGCAGAATCAAACAGATTGTGGCAGAAGGGAGGCTGGAGCGAGGATACAAGCACGGCAACAAGGTTTGACAGTGAATCCACAGAGCTGAAACAGAAGACTTACCCCCTGATCAAAAAGGAGATTCAGGAGATTACTGTGCGCCTCTTGAAGATGAAAACTATGGTGCTCTGCCTACAGACCCCTCTGAAAACCTTCCTGCACTTGAAAGAGACCCCTCAGCTTACGCTGGCTCAGCAAAGTCAATTACCAGGGATTGTGCGGGAAGTTTTAGCGTTCGAGGAAAATAATAACGAAGAAATGAAAGAAGCTGATGAGGATGAGTTCACGTCCTATTTATTCAAACTACATGCCTTTCTTGAGGAAACAACCCAAATAAATGCGTTATGGAAGAAGGTTGACCCATCACAGCCATGGGCACGCATACATTATTTCTTGCTAAAGGTTAAGAAGCTTGAAGCAGCTACTGATCTAATAGCCACACAAAAAATTACTCTCCTACAGGCGGATTTAGAAGTATGTAAGGGGGCTGTTAAAATAGAGAACATTAAGCGGTCCCAACCAGAGATTCATTTTTTTATAGAGGCTCTCCTGACAGATTATGAAAGAAGAAATCAGCAGGCTCAAGAAGCCCTCAGCAGGCCAACGTCCGATGCAGGGGCAGAAGAGGCAAATAACCCAGCGCGGCAGCAGATTGACCAGACAACCATCATGGCGGCTCTTACAGAGCTGGGCTTAGCCGCCGATATTTTAGCCAAAGCAGCGGATGACATTTGGCAAAGCATCAAACGCGCCTATCGCTCATTAGCCTTGCAATGGCATCCAGACAAAAACCCGGATGCTTCAGCTGGAGAGAGGTTCAAAAAGATTAGCGGTGCCTACCAGACACTAAGCGAGCAATACGGTCCAGATAAAAAACCCGCTCAATAGACGCATTTTGCCGCACAAAGGGACTAGGAGGGGGAAGGATATTGCCTTCCCCCTTTTTCTTTTACCCGCCGCTCCATTGCTCGAAAGCGCTATCGTCGCTATACTCCTGCTCTACTTAAAAAGGAGTAGGTTATGTCACTTTTCCGTTTTGCCACCGGCGCCGTGCTCAGTCTGGCAGCCTGCATCGGTTGGCATTATTATCGCACTACACCAACTAAGGAACTATCCATGAAACCAACAAAGATGACCATTTTAGGGCTTAAGTACCCCTTCACCCTCGCACCCTTGCCATACGACTACAAAGCGCTTGAGCCACACATTGATGAAGCGACCATGCGCATTCAC
>RGUK01000457.1 GCA_010027825.1 bacterium | reverse complement strand
ATTATGCTTTTTGCTTGGCTTTCACAAGTTCTCTATACCATTTGTTTCATTCCACAGATCATCACCAACATGCGCAACCGGTCAGCATCCGGTGTGAGTGATGGCTTGTTATTTGGCTATCTGAACCTGCTAGCAGGCGCCTTGTTTTATGTGTTTCTGCTTGACCTGCCCCTGGCATACAAAATCTTTGTGCCACTGCAGGCTGCTGCTGTTGCCACGCTCATAGGCCAGCGCTTGTGGTACGACGATCCAGAAGAGGCAAAACAAAGCGGGGCGCTGTATGTTGGCAACATTTTATTGTTGCTCGCATTCATTCCATACGCCTCATCGCATCCAATATGGGTCGGCCATGTGGGTGGATGGGCGCTTGTCCTCTTTGGCTTCCTCAGTCAGGCGCCACAGATTTGGAAAGTCTGGCAAACTCAAAGCGTTGCTGGTTTTGACCGGCGCTTTGTTTTAGTAACTTTCTGGGGGAGCTTTGCTGAGCTTGCTGGCGCTTTGCTTAACCATTTGCCAATGCAAACGATATTATCCGCGCTGCGGGGCATTGTGCTCTGCACCATCATGCTGTGGCAGTTTTCACAGTATACCCCTCAGCAACCGACAACACCGCGCGGACGGGGTGAACAGGGTCCTGCGCATCCACGGCGCGCTAAACATTAAACTTGATATTGAGTAGGTCACCATCTTGGACGATGTACTCCTTGCCTTCAGTGCGCAATTTGCCCGTGGCCTTCAGTTGTGCTTCGCTACCGGCGGCAAAAAGGTCATGGCAACTGTACACCTCGGCGCAGATGAAGCCACGCTCCAAGTCGGAATGAATTTCCCCAGCAGCGCGCGGCACGGGTGTATTGCGCTTGATGCTCCAGGCGTGCGCTTCCTTTGGGCCACAGGTGAAGAAGGTGATCAGCCCCAGATGGCTGTATGCTGAGGCGATGATGTTATTCAGCCCGCGTTCGGTAATGCCGAGCGAAGACATCATATCAGTAGCGCTCTTGATGAAGGATTGGACGCGTTCTTCTCGTTTGGCTACCGCGTCAAGGTCCTTGAGCATGAGTTCAGCAACAATAACTTCAAAATCATCAAGGGGGCTGACTTTATTGTGCACGTGTAAAATATTTGGATCATCAAAACAACGGAGCACGTGGAGCACCAGGTCTACTTCCATAATGTGGCTTAAAAACTGGTTCCCCAGGCCCTCGCCTTCAGCGGCCCCTTTTACTAGGCCGGCGATATCAACGAACTGGACGGTGGTTGGAATAAGTTTTTGTGATTTGAAAATAGCAGCAAGTTTGCCTAAACGCTCGTCAGGGACATACGTGATGGCTGTATGCGGATCAACGGTGCAGAAGGGATAGTTTTCTGCTGGGATGCTTGATTTGGTAAGTGCATTGAAAAGCGTAGATTTGCCAACGTTAGGCAGGCCTACCAGTCCCGCTTGAATAGCCATAATGACCCTTGCTGAAATCGGAAGATAAGAAGCATACGAACGAGTGCCTATTTTACCAGGTTCGCGCGCTTTTTAAAGCTTCAGGTCGGGGGGTTAGTTGACGCGGGTGCGGATTGTGCTACAGTAGCTTGCGCTTTTCAGCCCGTGTTGTGTATGAGCGCAATAGGTGTGGAAGATTTGCATGGAGAAAAGAATGTCTGTCATTCCCAAAAAGGATTACATCATGAATGCACCACTAATTAAATTGCTTTTAGCCGCCAGCTTGAGCCTGGGTCTATCTGCTCATGCTAATGAAGTTGCGCTGACGGCCCGTCAACGCCTTGAAGAATCAAAGGCCAGTTCTGATACCTGGCGTGTTGCGACAAACCTTGCCATTGTTGGCGCGGTAACGGGGATTGCTGTGGCCGAGCAGCAACACAGAGTTGAGGGCCCCATCAGC
>RGUK01000456.1 GCA_010027825.1 bacterium | reverse complement strand
ATCGGTATGTTTTTTGAAGTGCTCAAACGCTTGCTCGCCTAGGACATCTTTTTTGATGTACAACTGCAGTTTGCCAGCACGGTCCTGTAAGTTTGCAAAAAAGGTTTTGCCATGGTCACGCCGCGTCATCAAACGGCCAGCTAGCTCGTACACAGCGCTATTGTCTTGGCGCACCTGGAAATCAGCAAGGGCTTGCACCGTAGTATGGCTGACAGGCTTGTAAGACGGCCACGCGCTAATCCCTTCTTGCTGCAGCGCAGCAACTTTTGCCTTGCGCAACTCGTGTTCCTGCGAGGTCGCTTCTGCAGCCACCGCTGCTTTGTGCTCAGGCTGAGGGGCAACAAGCGGTGCCGCGTAGTCAGCTGGCATTGCCACCAGCAACTCTTCCAGGGTTGCTTTTTTAGTAGTTGTTGTTGTCGGAGCATCAACTAAAGCCACCTGCGCATGCGAAGCATTTGCAATAGCCTTCTGGTGGACAACGCCGCCCATCCCCTCTAAGCAAACCGCTAGAAAATCTATCGTCTGTTGAAGCGACCAGTGATGGGGCTTTTCTGTAGTATCAATAAAAAAGACTGCGCGCTTAGTGCTGCCATCTATCGCTGTTTGTGCGGCATCTTTATGGTTCCACAACCACGAGATAATGTCGTCACCAGCAGCATACACCACATGCTTTGGATCAGCAGTAACTGGCACCTGTTTGCCAAGCGGAATAAATGACTCGCCAGCATGAGCGAAGCGAATTTGTATGGATCTGCCAGCAAGTTTATCAAGATCATAGCCGCCCATTGGCAAAACCGAAAGCACTGAAACGCAGTTGTACAAGTCAACGGCAGGGGAAATATGCCACATGCCCTTGTTGTCCACCACGCGCCGTACTAAGGCATCAACCGAACTGCGCAGTTCCTTAGGATTAACCCCAAACGTTTTATAGACCCCTTGCCAGGCTTTAATGTTCGGGTGGTCCTTACAAACCCCCTGTTTATTCGCTAGCGTCCCCAGCTCACGTTTTAATCCATCGACCACAGCAGACGGTTTGCTGTTGTCAAAAGAAGCTACAACAATGCCTATGGCAGTTTCTGGATATGCAGACAAAATCGCGTGGCCTATGGAGAAATTCATGCTTTTTTAAACTCCTGGTAAGAGAACAATGGGCCCCAGTGTAGCAAAAAACTGTTTCTTCGTGAAAACAATGTTTTAGAGAGGGTTTATCCACACATGACACCACTTCTTGCCCGTCACGGGTCGGTAGTTATAAAATTATATTTGTAATTATTTATCTACCTGGCCATTGGGCTGAAAGGATTTTATGCTGCTGCGTCATGTACTTTTAGTAACCATGCTGACGGCATGCTGGCTAACGCCACTGCATGCGGCTGCACCCACAGGGGAGACGAATGCACAGGGGATTTTGGAGGTTCTGAAGCGAATTGAAGATCAAACACGCGACTTGGCAAAGGCTGCCGACGTCCGCCAACTGCAAGTGAAGCTTGAAGTTATGCAACGCAACCTCAATACGCTCGCTGCTCGCGCCCGCCGTGGCGGCAAGCGCAGGCTGGAAGCAAAACAACGCCTCAACCGCATGCGCAAAGCCGGGGCTAAACCCTTGGCTGTCAAACGTCCTGTGGTCAAGCGTCCACTGACCAAAGGCATGCAATAAAAACTAGTTGATTTATAAGCTGTTTTTTTGTACAACCTGTGGACTGAACTGTTGACTGTTGTTACCACACCAAGGATGTTATGAAAAAACAGCTTATTGCCCTTATCGCCCTCTGCACTCTTTCTCTGCATGCCACAACCAAAACAGAACACGAAATTTCTGATGCACAGCTGCAAGAAACCCTGGCAGAACTAAGCAAACCTCACCCTGAAACTTTTCTTTCCTGTGCAAAA
>RGUK01000455.1 GCA_010027825.1 bacterium | reverse complement strand
TGTGCCTTGTGCTCGGTGCGATGATGATTTACCCAGGCGTTGCTACTGCTGTCCTGTTGTTTGTTGCATATTTTGCACCAGTAGGGTTGCATCGTTTGTTCGACTGGGGCCTTTCGTTTCCTACTAGCTGCCAGCAGAGGAGCTTCGGAAAGCAGCAGGGCTACGCCAAGGGATAGGAAGATGGTTGTCATAGAGGTCATGTGAGCTCAATCCAATCGCAATCATGAAAATATTCTTCAGTGTCGCACGAAGTTGGCACAGCCCAGTTAAAATCCTTATTCAGGAAGTGGGTTTGCAGGTGTTCGATCAAAAGATCTTCATGCTTTTTTAACCAATGCCCAGCGAGCTCTGTCCATCTCTTAACTTTGCTACATTTCTTAACTGGACAGCTGATCCAACCAGATTCGTGTTTCGTTGCCAGATGCTCAAAGAGTTCTTGCGGGGTGGTAATCTTAGCCCGGGAGCAGAGGCCGGCTTTGTACTGGAGGAAGGCTGGATATAACCGTGCCACATGCGCGTAAAAATCAGCATCTGGGCACTGCTGCTGGCTGCTCGCTGGCGCCGTATCAAGATCAAGATCTGCCGATACGGTTGTAGGAGAGTTACGGGTGCTACGTCTTGCCGCTGCTTGCGCCGTTGTGTACAGCAGGAGCAATGAAAGAACGATGAATGTTGTCTTGCCAAGGTGTCGGTTTCTGTTCATGGTTGTTGTGGTCCTTGCTGTGTTAATTGAGGTGATGCACGTTTTATTGCCTCGCTCAGACGCTCTCCTGGCGGGCATACTTAGTTGAGGGCTCTTGGATGTCGTATTCCTCGTCAGTCAGGAGCTCAGTGTCGAGAGGCAGGAAGCTGTCTGTGAGGGCTGATCGAACAACCCATGAGGGTCGATGCCCAGTTTGGTCTACATGCGCGAAGAACTCGTTCGCGGTCTCACAAGAATAGTAGCAGGTGGCCTCCCAGCACAAATAGGTCGTAGGCTCTGAGTAACCAGCATGTGCGTGTATGTGTGCGCGCAGCCTGCCAGTGCAAGTGGACAGCTTATAGCAAGAGAGCGCTGGACAGATAAGTACCTTACCTTCATGTCTTGCTAGATGGTGGTCCAAATCAAAGTTACTTGAGAAGGTCCTTTTGCATGGCGGCGTTGACCAGGTGCACTTAAAACCCTTCCCTGTGTGATGCAGCCCGTAGTGCTTTTGCAAGGCCTTCTTAGATTGAAAAGGGCCATTCTTGCAGCCATCCACAGGGCATGGTGTTTTCTTGGTGTGACTTTGTGTGTAATGCCCATGCCACTCCACAAGAGTCTTCAGCTCTCCTGGCAGCGTACATCCTTGCTCGCGGCAGTGGGCACCTTCAAAGACTTGCCCTTTGTCTCTTTCATCGCTTGTCCTACAAAGAAGGGGAAAAGGCGCTCGTTACCCGCTTTATACCTGGCAACGTTGTCAGGGTTTGCGGCAATAATCCCAACGATGATCTTTTCCAGCTCATCACTGGAGCCAATTTGCTTCAGATCTTTTTCTTCAATGATCGCCATAGCCGGCTTGCCCGTTTGCAGCATGTCGGCAAACACATCCTGGGCAACTTTACTGTTGATAACACCCTGGTCAAGGGCAGTGATCAGCCCAGCAAAATGCTCGGGCGTCATCTTAATGCTTTCCAACTCAAGCTTGTGCTCCTTCAGGTAGCCAAGCAAGTCGCGTAGCAGCCAGTTTGCAACGCCCTTAGGATTATTGCAAGCTTGGACAGCAGCCTCAAAAAAGCGTGCACGCGGTAGCTCCTCAGCCAAAAGCTCAGCTTCATAAGCTGAAAGCCCATACGCCGTTTGGTAGCGAGCGGCTTTGTGGTGAGGCAGCTCGGGAATGGTCTGCTTGATGCGTTCAAGCCACGCATCAT
>RGUK01000454.1 GCA_010027825.1 bacterium | reverse complement strand
GTGCAGACACCGCACCACTGCAGCAGGGCCTTAACGCAGCTGAAAAGTCCGTCGAGAAATTCGACAAGAGTGTAAAAAAGACTGTTGCATCATCCGGTCAAGCCACACTTGCATTGTCGAACTTGGGACGGGTGGCATCTGATGCGCCGTTCGGCTTTATTGCCATAGCCAACAACATTGAGCCACTCATTCAGTCGTTCCAGTCCCTTGGCAAGCAGTCAGGCGGCACCGGTGGCGCATTGAAGGCACTTGCGGGGTCCTTGGTTGGCCCCGGCGGTCTTTTGTTAGGTGTTAGTCTTGTATCGTCTGCCGTGACCGTGGCAGTGCAGAAATACGGCAGCCTTGGCAAAGCAATTGATGCACTTTTCGGTAATTACACAAAGCTCGATGCGCAGGTCCTTAAAAGTGCGAAGTCGTACGATAAATTCAACGAAAGTCTGCGTACGACACAAGACATCGCAGACCAGGAGGAAGCAGGGACAAGGGGACAGATTGTAAGGGTGCAGGCATTGGCTGCGATCGTCGGCGATCAAACAAGGTCATATAACGAGCGGAATAGTGCTTTGCGGTCACTGTCTGAAATCAACAAGACATATTTCGGTGACTTGCGCATTGAGAACGGTCTCGTTCTTAATCTTGATCAGGCCGTACAGAATTATACCAAGTCGATCATTGACAGCGCAAGGGCCAAGGGCTTTGAGGCCGAGATAGGCAAGACGGCCGTGCAACTGCGCGAACAGGAAAGGTTATTGGAGGCCCTGCGTGTCAAGCGTGATGAGATTACAAAGCAACCGTTTAAGATAGTCGGTGCGGCAGCTGTCAGGTCTAATGCAGGTGAGATACAGGATGCGAACAATGCGTATGAGCAACAGCGCATCGTGGTGCAAAATCTGCGGAATGTCCTGACTGACTTTGAGAATCAACTAAAAACATACACCGGGTCGATTGTCAATGAGCGCATACAAACGGACGCAGCGGCCGAGGCCAAAGCGCAAAGGAAGCACAGGAGGCCGAGGACAGGCTAAACAAGATTCTTGAAATACAGCGCAAACTTCGCAACGCACCCACGGCGGTGGCACCCGACCCTGCAGTAAGCCGCATTTCACAGATAGGCGAACAAAATAAAGCAGCGATTTCAAGCACCGAACAACTTGGCAAGAAGTTAAGGGATGCCTTCGGTCTTGATATAAATGCACCACAGATAGATTTCAAGGCCCTTGAGGAAAGGGCAAAAGCATCATTTGATCGAATTGCAACCATCAGCGGTGAAACTTCACAGCGTATAATAAGCCAAACGCAGGCCATCACGGCATCATTCAACACTTTGCTGGCACCTGCGATTGACAGCGTTTTCAATGCGTTGGCAAGCGGTCAGAATGCTTTTAAGGCACTCGGAGACAGTCTAAAACAATTAGTAGTTCAGCTAATATCGACAGTCGTAAAAGCTGCTGCCCTGGCTGCCATCATAAGCGCGGTGACAGGCACACCCTTCAATGTAGCGTTCAAAGGCACATTGTCTGGTGCGCAGCAGTTCGGGGCATTGGGCGCAGGCGTAGCACCAGGCCGCATAGGAGGCGCAGCAGCACCGTCATTCCCGAGAGGCACGGCATTCACCGGCGGCGGTCTGCAACTGGCAGGAAACGTCACGTTCGTCCAACGCGGCACCGATCTTGTCGGCGTACTTAATCAAGGCAACGCACGCATAAACCGGGTAGGCTAATGGCTACGAAGTTCAAGATGGAATGGACCAACGTGCAGGGTGATCTGTGCGTCTTGAATTTCATTGTAGATGATGATTATTGGAGTGATGCACCCATAACCATATATGGCGGCCCTAGGCCATTCGTCCTGTCCGAGTTCAACCAAGACAACGATATTTTCAAACCTATAAGGCCGCAACAGGCAACTATTGA
>RGUK01000453.1 GCA_010027825.1 bacterium | reverse complement strand
AACAGTCGTTTATACTACTGGAGATCAAACTATTAGTGGAGTTAAAACTTTTAATGTTGCTCCAATTCTCAGCGGAAATCCATTAATTACAGGAGTAGATCTTAGCACTTATTTAACTTCTACAAATGCAGCTTTAACTTACGCTACAATCAATAACCTTGCTTCTACAGGATCAACTTTACAAACAAATATAAATAATTTGAGCGGTTATGTTACAGGAGTAACAGGAACATTTGGCGCGAGTGTCAATTCACTTAATACGAATGCAGTTTTTGTTACTGGTAATCAATTAATAAATGGAATTAAAACTTTCAATTCTGGCGTAGTTATAAATGTTCAACCAACAGGAACAAATCCAGCACTAGTTATTACTGGAACTTGGAATAATGCTTCTCAAATTTATAGCGGGATTGCATTAGATATCACAGATAATAATAGTTCTAGTAGTAGTTTATTGATGGATTTAAAAATTGGAGGAACTAGTAAAGCTTCTTTTGCAAAAGACGGCACATTAACATGCGCGGGTTTAACTGCGGCTGGAGCAGGATTATTTTCAAGTGCATTTTTTAGAGTTAGATCAGATGGCGCATTTACATTTTCTTCTACTTCTAATCCAAATGGATCTCAAGATGTACTTTTAAATCGTGATGGTCCAGGTATTTTTGCTCAACGTAATGGAACCAACGCTCAACAATTCAGAGTTTATAACGTAACAGGAACAAACTCTGGTGAATTTGGATTAGTTGGTTGGGTAACTGGTTCTGGACTTTCTCCATCTTTTGTAATTGGATCTCAAAAAACAAGCTCTGGTATTCTAAGAGATATCGTGATATCTGGCGCAAATATCAATTTATATTCTATGGGCGATGGAACAGTCCAAGGCGGACAATTGCAAATACCATATAATACAGATTATAATTCGCTAACATTTAGAAACGCCCAAAGTAATGTAAATTATTTACAATTAAAAAGATATTTAGGGTCTACATCTGGTCCAGTATTTACGACTGTAGGATTTGCTTCATCAATATCAACAAATGGAGCCTCTACCCCAGATATTTTTATAGAAAGAGATGGTACTGGAATCTTATCTCAACGTAATGGAACTAACCCACAACAATTCAGAATTTATAATTCAACTGGAACAAACTCTGGTGAGTTTGGTTTATTTGGTTGGCAGAATAATCAATTAGTCATTGGTTCACAAGCTACTAATTCTGGAATATCTCGTGATGTTTTATTAACTGGTAATAATGTATTATTAAGTGGTAATAATATAAATGTAACAACTAACGGAGCAATAGCTTTACCATCAATTACAGAACCTCAAACATTCGGAAATAATTTTGTAGGAATGTATAATGGAAATGGTCAAATTGTATTTTCTGCTGGCTCAACAAGAGTTGCCGCAATAGGATCTTATAGCAATGTGGCAGGTATAGGGATTGCTCCAACAAGATCTTTATTTTTTGGTACAAGCGATAGATTAGCTGGAGGAAATTTTGTAGGAGATATTTATTTAACTAGAAATTCAGCAGGAGTTATCAATCAAGCGAGTTCTACTACTCCTCAACAATATAGGATTTTTAATACAACAGGAACTAATACTGGAGAATTTGGTCTTTTTGGTTGGATTAATTCTGGCCTAGTAATAGGTCCTCAACAAACTAATTCTGGTATTCTCCGTGATTTGACCTTAACTGGTAATAACATCAATATTAATGCATCTGGTTTCTTAAATATTTTTGATAACACAAATATTGTAGGTAATCTAACAGTAAGCGGTAATACAACAATCACGGGCCATCTTTCTGCAGCTTCTAAATCATTCTTAATAGATCATCCAACAATAACTGGCAAAAAACTCCAATATGGTAGTTTAGAAGGTCCAGAGCATGGAGTATTTGTACGAGGAAAAAC
>RGUK01000452.1 GCA_010027825.1 bacterium | reverse complement strand
CCGATTTTTGTCGTTTTGCAAAAGCCTTTGACTGCTATCAAGCCTTTGTTGTGCGTCGTACGCACGCAAGATGTCATAGGCCTGGTCGCGTGAAATTAACCCCTGTGCAATGTCTTTGGCAAGATAGTATTCCTTAAGACTCTGTTTGTTTAGGTCAACATAATGCGCCTGCGAAGAACCGGGTGTGCGGTTTAATAGCTTATTAGATTGTCCCAAGTGCTGAAGCAGCGTAGTCCAGTAATTTACGTTATTACCGTCATCACCCATCAACCCTAGAAACTGCATACCTTGATCGACAAGCGCAGCAGCCTTTGGGTCCATTGTATTTCGACCGGCAAAGAGATCACTGCGCAATGTTTCTATTCCACCGTATGGTTCGTAAACGCTTGCTGGATCTAGTGTTGTTGTCATCACATCACTCCACCTAGTTCAGTCATCATGTGCGACGACAAGAAAACTGTGCCAGGAATGCCAGCAACCTTGATGCGCAATGAACCGTAGTACCCCAGTCCACTAACGCCAGCCCACGATTCAAAGTTGTTATCGGCGACCCAGGTCGCCAAGTTCCAAACACCGGTGTCCCAAAGCGCCACATCAAAATTGCTAAACGCTGGAGCTCCTGTCGTGTCCACGGTTAGGTACTGCACATTGACCGTCGTCATGGTGCTAGGCGCTGCAGGCCCAAAGAAGATGTTTCGCACCATGCCGAACTTCTTGAGCTGAGCTGGCGTGTTGAATGCGTTGAACGCGCACTGAATTTCACCGATCGGAAAACTGCCTCCGGTGTTGTCTTGTGCAACGCCGTCTAGCTTGCCGTACAAGCCGTGGCACACAGTTCCATCGACCGTCCCAAAGTACAGTTCGCCACCGATTGCTGCCGCGCTGCGGATGGGCATGTTGGCAAACTGACACCAGGCGCCGGTGGTCAGATTCATTGCAAACTGGCGGTAGTAGCCACCGTCCACCGGCAACGACATCACCAAGACTTCGGAGCCAGGCACCACAAAGACATTGAAGAATTTTTCTTCGCGCAACCGACGCACCAACGGCGCAAACACCGATTGGATCTTGGCTGCAGGGCCAGTGTTTTGTGTGTCGCGACTGAACGACCCGTTAATCAACCGTGACATAGGCACTAGGCCAAGCTCGCTGATGACCATCACGTCTCCGCCGAGCTGCGTAAAGTACGTGCCGTGCTTTGGCACTGGGCCCACGTACCAGCTGCCCTTTAAGCCAAAAGTGCTCGCGCTGGTTGGGTCTGTGCCCTCCCATACGCCAACGTCGCCCTCCGTTCCAATCACGACTAAATAGTCGTCAATTGAAAACCCAGCATCGATCGTCCAATTCACCAGCGCGGAGACATAACCACCGCTGCGCAGCGTGCTGCCCATTGGAAACGCCGTGCACGCGCCAGTGATTGCGTTGACGGTGTTGATGTAATAGACCCGCGAGTCCTGTTCAGCTGTGAACCAGACGCGCTGCTTCCACACCGCCACCGTGCGCACGGTCGAAGGCAAACCGGTCGTAGTCGCCGTGCGATTAACCCACCCACTGCTAGTGCTGTAGGTGTAATAGCCGGCACCTGGTGAGACAGCCAGCAAGAAAGTGTCAGCGGCCGTCGAAAATTGAGTCGTCCACCACTCGTTTGAGTTGCTGCCTGTTGCACTGACAGCGACGACTGGCGCTCCACCCGCGGTGATGTCGTAGATGTTGCCGTTGGTCGCCATGAAAATCTTGTCGTCCGCGGGATCTGGCGCTCGATAGCCAAACACCGTTTCAACGGACTGAGCGACGCCACCTACCTCGACCGCATCGGAAAATTCTTGCCACCCTTTGCGCAGCTCAACACCCTGCTGGCGCGGGATCATGTTGCTCAACACGACGGCGTCGTTTGGCGCCATCGCGACGATCGGGTCGCGA
>RGUK01000451.1 GCA_010027825.1 bacterium | reverse complement strand
TACCACTGCCCGATGCCCGCTTGGCACGGCGAAATCCTTCCACCACTGCCAGCACATCGCGGTGCTCCTGCACGCCAAACGTTACCACGCCGGGCCTAATACCAAACAACCGCTGCACTGGATTGAGTATGCATTTTTCTGGGTAAATGCCATGGCCCCGGAAGTCCATCAAAACAATATCGTAGTCAGGAAACATGTCGATGAATGGGGACATTTGCTCGCGAAAGTTAGTAAAGCCACCGCCAACAACCAGCAGCGTGTCACTGCCGCGGTCAAAGTACGTAGCGCCCAGTTGCTCACCATCCAGCGTGTTAACCCACTTCAGGCTGCCAATGTTGGCCTTGTTCGGCTTTTTTTTGATGTGGTACTGGCGCACGCGCTGAGCATTAGAAAGAAACTCGGTGTTGAAAAACATCGACTGTCCCAAATCGCGATTGATGACCTGAGCAACCTGTTCTACCCCTTTATCAAATTCACGACCAGGCTGATCGTTGTACACAAGCGCTGTTTTGTAGTCATAGACAAAATTATCATTGCGGGAAAAAGGAACGCGCAGGTCTTCTAGAGAGGCACATACCGGTGCCATGGCTACTATCGTCGTAAAGAGGAGAATGAGAAACTGGTACATGAAAAAGGTCCTTGTTCGCCAGAATATCCACGCAGCAGAACGAATAACGCGTTCGCTCACTCTTTAGGATTGATGGAGAGCGAACGGGATTCTTGGTCTGCTCAACCTACTACAGAAGCGCTGAGACGGCATAACGACCGCGCTCAGGCAGCTGCGCATCGGCGCAGCCGAACTCACTCTAACGAGCCCATTCTCACCTGTCAACACTAGTTAATTACAAAATGAATTTAAAAACAGCCATTAGCCTAATTGCCGACATTTGTTTATGCTAATCATCAAGTTCCGATTGAAAGAAAACAATGAGCTGTTCCACTTTACGCAAAGATTTTCCTCTTATCAACCGCATCCAAGGCGCTTACTTGGACAACGCGGCTACTGCGCACAAGCCCCAAGCAATGCTTGAGGCAATGGCAGCCTTTTACGAGCATGATTACGCCACCGTTAACCGCGGGCTGTACGCTGCGGGCGAACAAGCCACCGCAGCATGCGAGCAGACCCGAGCACGTGTTGCACAGTTGATCAATGCAACACCTCACGAAGTTATTTTTACCAGCGGCACTACGCAAAGCATCAATCTGGTAGCAAGTAGCTGGGCATTGCAACATTGCCGTGCAGGCGATCAAATCGTGCTGACAGAAGCGGAACATCACGCCAACTTGCTCCCCTGGCAAGAGGTGGCAGCAAAAACGGGGGCTCAGCTTGTTTTCATCCCACTGGACCGGTCATCACTGCAACTAGTCGACGCCACCCCGTACATTACCCCCCGCACCAAACTGGTGGCAGTAACGCTTAGCTCAAATGTGCTAGGCGACGTCTGGCCTGCTGGCTACCTGCACGCCTGCATTGACAAGGCACTTGCCGTAGGCGCGGTGGTACTGCTTGACGCTGCACAAGCAATTGCACACCAGCCAGTAGACGTTCAAGCACTAAACGCCGACTTTTTAGCGTTCTCCGCCCATAAATTATTTGGCCCTACTGGCCTTGGCGTCTTGTTCGCCAAGCAATCACTCCAAGAAACCATGCAACCCTACCAACGCGGCGGCAGCATGGTGTATGAAGCGCACTTTGACCACGCCGTGTGGCAAAAAGGGCCGGCAAAGTTTGAAGCTGGCACCCCGCCAATTGCAGCCATAATCGGTTTTGGCGCCACCCTGGCTTATTTGCAGAAAACTATCTCCTGGCCAGCCGTGCAAGAACATGAAACAGCCCTGTGCAGGCAACTGCTAGCGGGCTTACAAAAGCTACCGCGCGTTACTATTGTTGGCAATCCGGCAGTAATCGCAGCACACGGA
>RGUK01000450.1 GCA_010027825.1 bacterium | reverse complement strand
TGATGTCCGCCGCGTTCGTGCCGGTCGCCGTCGCCACGGGGCCGCACGCCACGCGCAGGTAAACCGTCGCCGCAGTGCTGCCGATATTGGGTGCTGCCATGTTTTCACCGTAGCAGGAAGGTCAACGCACGAGAGCCAGCGGATGATCCGCCGCTCGATCCGCCGGACAGCGATGTCGGCCCGACCTCGACGTACTCTGATCCGGTCCAGCGGTAGGACCGCGAGGCGTCAGTAGCGAGGTAGAGCAGCGAGGTGTTGCCGGTGGCGGGGAATACCGAGGTCGTGAGGTACTCGACGACCTCCTCAGTGCCAGAGATCGTGATAGCCGTGCCTGCGGTCGCGACCGACACCAGACTCCCAGCCACGATCGACATCGCGCCGGTGATTGTGTTGAGCGAGAGGACTCGCGAGACGTTGGTCGCGGCGAGTGACGCCTTGCCATCGAGCTCGGTTTGCAGCCCGCTGACCTGCGCAATCGTGTGCGTGTGCGTCGGCAGACGCGCGACATCCAGCGTGCCGCTGGTGATGTCGGAGGCGGCGTGCGTGTGAACCGCAGCAGCAGCCGACACGCTTGTGTGCGTGAGCACCACCGTGCCCGTCTGGCCGTTGACGCTGGCGACCTCGCCGCTTCCGCCGCCGCCCGCAGCGATCGTGATCGTCGATCCCGCTGTCGATACCGTGACGTTCGATCCGGCGGCGATCGTCAGCGTGCCGGTGAGACCATTGAGCGACACGACCCGTGAGACGCTCGTTGCGCCGGGCGTGGCATACGGCTGCAGCGTGAACGATTGAATCGTCGCGCTGCTGTCCTTGTAGAACAGTTTTGAGTCGGCCGTGTTGAGCGCGAGCTCGCCGTCGGCCAGCGTCGTCGGAGCGACGCCTGCTACGGTGCTGCGCTTCAGTTGGACCGGGATCGGCATCAGAACGTCCCGCCGTCGATGCTCGTCGCCCAGGCGATCGTGTCGCTCGATGCCGTGTACGCGAGGAGTCCATCGACGCTACCGCCGCCGTCAAGCGCGGTGATCGTGTTCGTGTCGTTCGCCACGAGCACCGTGCCCTTCGCCACGCTCGTCAGCCCCGTGCCGCCGTAGGCGACACCGACCGCCGTGCCTTGCCACGTGCCGGTGGCGATCGTGCCGACGCTCGTGAGCGATGACGACGTGACTCCCGAGCCGAGCGTCGAGGCGCTGAGCACCGATGCGCCATTGATTCGGTAGGCATACGTCGCAGCGAGCTCGACATTCTGGTTGAACGTCCACGAGTCGGTCGCGTTGACCCAGGTGATCGTCTTGTCGGTCGAGCCCTTGAGCGTGATGCCGCCACCGTCGGCGGTCGTGTCAGTCGGCGAGTAGACCGACCCGAGCTCGATGTTCTTATCGTCCACCGTGACGGTCGTGCTGTTCACGGTCGTGACCGTGCCGTTGACCGTGAGGTTGCCCGTCACCGTGAGGTCGCCGCCGACTGTCGCGTTGCCGCTGGTCGTGACCGTCGTCGCCGCGATCTGCCCGGCGGAGCCGTAGATCACCGCCTTCGAGTTCACGACCGTGTTCGCGATCGCCCCATCGACGAGGTTCAGTTCGGCCGCCGACGACGTGACGGTCGTCGAACCGACCTGAAACGTGCCCGTGACGTTCACCGTGCCGCTGAACGTGTACGTGCCGGTTGGCGTCGCCGTGCCGGTCATCGGGATGTACACGCCCGACAGCGACGGCAGGTCGTCAGCGACCAGCGAACGAAACGTCGGGGCAGCGGCGGCTCCGCTCGTCGGCCCAGCGAGGACCGTGTTCGCGGTGCGTACCTCGTTGATCGACACGAACGCACCCGAGCCACCGATCGCGATGACGCTCGTGGCTGAGCCGCCAGCGCCGCCGGTTCCCGTGCCGTAGTAGAGGATGTTCGAGTTTTCGTTGAACGCGAGCT
>RGUK01000046.1 GCA_010027825.1 bacterium | reverse complement strand
CTGCGCGAGTGATTGTTATCTCGAAGGCACTTCTCCCAACTACGCCCAAGCCCTTGCGATTGGAACAGAAAGATTGGGCCCCAGCAGTACAGTGCTCACTCTCCAATACGCAAATGGCAGCAGTGGCTATAGAATTTGGAAAGAGAAAAATGGAAGCCGGATCCTCAATGCTTCAGGTCTGATTTCGAAAGGTTGGCAGCAAACCCTCACTCGAGTTGGGACTGCTTTCTCAGGAACGAGCCTCACCAACACAACTCACATTTCTTCCATTGCGGGGAGAGTCTGTCCGACCAATGTTTTCTTGAACTACGACAACATGACTGCAACCAGCAGGTGTGTGTACTACGACACCAACGCCACTTCGCAATCCTTGAGCCAAGACTGGGTCACAGGAGCAGTAGAAGGCGTTGATTACATCGCAAATGCTCTGAGCGCTAGCGGCGGAGCCGGTACCGTTCGGTCGTTCTACGAAGGAAACATTAAAACCTGTGCGGATAAGGGAATGCGATTGCCCACGATGTATGAGACCACGATGGATCCCCCCGCAAGTAATATTCCTACTGGAGATGGAATTACCCCGACTTGGGCAGGCGGCACCAACGGGATTCCTAGCAATGGCTGGTCTTGGACTTCTTCCAACACAATGTACAGTGAGTATTATTTCTGGCTCTGGAACGGTGTGAGTTCGGCGAACATGGGTTACAACGCCAACTTTGGCTACACGGTTCGCTGTATCCTCCCCAACAGCGATTTGGCTCCTGGCGCCCCCACAGGCGTGAGCGGAAGCGCTGGGAATACTCAAGTCACAGTCACGTGGACAGCTCCGACAGATATCGGGGGAAGTTCAATTACGGATTATGTGATCCAATACTCTTCCAATAGTGGCACTTCATGGACTACTTTTAGTGATACCATTTCAACAGCCACTACTGCCACCGTCAATGGACTCACGACGGGCACGGCCTATGTTTTCCGAGTAGCAGCAGTGAACTCTGGGGGCACTGGCCTTTACAGTGCCAAATCCTCCAGCGTGACTCCGACACCGCCACCCGATCCGAGTGGTTTCACAGCGACTGTAAATCACAGCAGCCAAATCACTTTGAGTTGGATCAATAACGGCAGTGGATCTCTCACTTTCCAAGTCGCTTATCAAACAGGATTGACTGCTCCTGCAAATTGTTCGAGCGGCACTGTCATTGCTTATACAACGATTAGCTCAAACACTTCTTATGCTGTCACAGGCCTCACCACTCAAGACTACGCTTTTAGGGTGTGCGCGAGAGACAGTTCGGGAGGGCTTTCCGCGGGAGTCACCACAACGGGAACAACCGGCTGGAAAATGGAAGCTTATTTGAAAGCGCCGAATCCCGATTCATCCGACTATTTTGGCAGCGCTCTTTCATTATCTGGCGAGACGATCGTGGTGGGGGCTTATTCGGAAGATAATGGTGTCACCACGATTACTAATGGCGCTTTCACTTCGGCCGACGCTTCGACAAGTACTGATAGTGGCGCCGCTTATGTCTTTAAACGCAGCGGAACCAATTGGACCAACGAAGCCTACTTAAAGGCACCTAACAATAGCGCTGGAGACATTTTCGGCTATTCCACTTCGATTTCTGGAGACACGATCGTGGTGGGTGCCAACAATGAAGATAACGGGGTCACAACGATTTCCAGCGGAACTTTTTCTGCTGCGGATGCTTCGACGAGCACAAACAGCGGTGCTGCTTATGTGTTTAAGCGCAGTGGGAGCACTTGGACCAATGAAGCTTATTTAAAGGCCACTAACAATAGCCCGGCAGACTACATTGGCTACACCACTTCGATTTCCGGAGATACGATCGTGGTGGGAACCTACTTGGAAGACAATAGCGTCACCACGATTACAAATGGCACTTTCACTTCTGCGGATACCGCGACAAGCACTGACAGCGGTGCTGCTTATGTGTTTAAGCGCAGTGGAACCACTTGGACTAATGAAGCTTATTTAAAAGCACCCAATAATAACCCTGCCGACTACTTTGCCAATTCAGTTTCAATTTCCGGCGACACGATAGTGGTGGGTGCCAACAGTGAAGACAACGGGGCTACAACGATTTCCAACGGTACTTTCACTGCTGCTGACGCTTCGACCAGCACTGACAGCGGTGCTGTTTATGTTTTTAGACGCATTGGAAGCACCTGGGCCAACGAAGCCTATTTAAAAGCCCCCAATAATTCGACCACCGATCGTTTTGGTAGTGCCGTTTCAATTTCCAATAATACGATTTTAGTTGGAGCCTACGCAGAAGATAATAGTGTCACCACGATCACGAATGGTACTTTTACATCTGCTGATGCTGCCACAAGCACGGACAGCGGCGCTGCCTACGTCTTTAAACGCAGCGGAACCACTTGGACTAATGAAGCTTATTTGAAATCACCAAACAATAGTCCTGGAGACAGTTTCGGTATCTCTGTTTCGATTTCGGGAGACACCCTCGTGGTTGGGTCTTTTAACGAGGACAACGGCGTCACTACTATCCTGAACGGCACCTTCACGTCCGCAGACGCTATCACAAGCACGGACAGCGGCGCTGCCTACGTCTTTAAACGCAGCGGAACCGCTTGGGCCCATGAGGCCTACTTAAAGGCATCCAACAACACAACTACTGACCGTTTTGGCGCTGCTGTTTCGATTTCCGGAGATACGATAGTGGTGGGCGCATTCAATGAGGATAATGGTGTGACCACCATTACGAATGGCTCTTTCACTGCTGCTGATGCCTCGATAAAGGCCGATAGCGGGGCTGTTTACGTCTTCCGCAGAGCTGCTACCACTGGACTCACTCCTGTTATTACTTCCGTAACGCCTTCTACTTTCTCCACGATTGGAGGAGGAACGGTTTCGATCTTTGGAAGCGGATTCCAAAGTGGGGCTACTGTGACAGTCGGCGGGGTGGCCTGCACCAATGTCATTTGGCAGAGCTACAATGAAATTCTCTGTACTTTACCGGCAGGCAGCAGCGGCAGCGCAACAGTTGTCGTTAACAATTCCGGAGGAGCCAGTGGCTCGAGCAGTTCAAGCTTCAGTTACGTTGCTCCGAATGATCCCACAGGGTTTACGGCAACTGCCGCGAACAGCACCACTATTAATTTGAGCTGGGCAAGTGGCGGCGGAACTACAGCGACTTATCAAGCAGCGTATCAAACAGGCAGTACGGCTCCCGCAAATTGCTCGAGCGGAACGGTGATTGGCTATGCAACCATTGGGGCAAGCACTTCTATTGCAGTTACTAGCCTCAGCCTCGCCACACAAGACTATGCGTTTAGAGTTTGTGCAAGAGATAGTTCAGGGGGGTTCTCTTCTGGTACAACGACCACGGGTTCGACGGGATGGTATCAAGAGGCGTACCTCAAAGCTCCGAATGCGGATGTTTACGACTCATTTGGCGGGGACGGCGCGATATCCATTTCGGGCAATACAGTTGTTGTGGGGGCTGCTTACGAGGATAGTAATCAAACGACGATCACTAATGGAACAACTGCCAGTGCTGATAATAGTAAGTCTGGCAGTGGTGCTGCCTACGTCTTTAAAAGGACGGGAACGGCTTGGGCCCAAGAAGCCTATCTCAAGGCGCCCAATGCCGACGCGTCTGATTACTTTAGCTATTCGTTCTCCATATCTGGCGATACCATCATAGTGGGAGCACCCTTCGAAGATAGCAGTCAGACGACAATTACGAACGGCACGACAGCCAGCACAGATAATAACAAAGCAGATAGTGGCGCTGCCTACGTTTTTAAAAGAACGGGAACGGCTTGGACGCAAGAAGCCTATCTCAAGGCGCCCAATGCCGACGCGTCTGATAATTTTGGCAATAACCCGATCTCGATTTCTGGTGACACGATCGTGATCGGGGTAATTGGCGAAGACAGTAATCAGACAACAATTACGGCTGGAACGACCGCAAGTGCTGATAATAGCAAGGTCAATAGTGGGGCAGCTTACGTCTTTAAGAGAATGGGAACGACTTGGGCCCAAGAAGCGTACCTCAAAGCTCCGAATGCGGATGCGTCTGATTTGTTTGGTTCTAGTATTTCGATTTCTGCAGACACTGTCGTTGTTGGCGCTAGCAAAGAGTCTAGCAATCAAACGACAATTACAAACGGCACAACTGCTAGTGCTGATAACAGTAAGAGCAATAGTGGTGCCGCTTACGTCTTTAAAAGAACGGGCAGCACATGGGCGCAGGAAGCTTACTTAAAGGCCCCAAATGCCGACGCCTCGGATAGCTTTGGCAATACTTCCTCTATCTCGGGAGACACGATCGTTGTGGGAGCATTCGGCGACTCCAGTAACCAAACAGCAATTACAAATGGGACTACGGCCAGCGCGGATAATAGCGCAGCTTTCAGTGGGGCTGCTTACGTCTTTAAAAGAACGGGAACGACTTGGGCCCAAGAAGCGTACCTCAAAGCTCCGAATGGGGATTCCTCAGATATTTTCGGTTTTCCGGTCTCAATCTCTGGAGACACGATCGTGGTGGGAGCCTATGGAGAGGACAGTAATCAAACAACTATCACGAATGGTGCCACTGCTAGTTCAGACAATAGCAAGAGCAGTAGTGGTGCAGTTTACGTGTTTAAGCGCCTAGGGAGCTTATGGGTGCAAGAAGCTTACTTAAAAGCTCCGAACGCAGATGCGAGCGATTATTTTGGCTATTCGGTCGCGATTTCTGGAGACACAATTACGGTCGGAGCAAAGGGGGAAGATAGCAATCAGGCAACAATTACGAATGACACAACGGCAAGTAGCGATAATACCAATACCGATAGCGGCGCTGTCTACGTCTTCCGCCGTACCTTCACTTCAGCGACTCCCACAGTGACTTCTGTCACCCCGACTTCCGGAGCTGCAGCAGGAAACAATATTATTATTTTCGGAACCAACTTCAGACTCGGCGCCACTGCAACAGTAGGGACTGCGGCTTGTACTTCGGTCACTATTCAAGGCCCGAATGAAATCATTTGTACTCTAGGTACCAAACCCTCTACCGGTGCACTCACTATCACTGTCACCAACCCCAACGCCACATCCGGCTCCCTCTCCAGCGCCTACACCTACCCGTAAAAAGGTACGGCTTTACTTTTGCGGGCGCTTTTTCACCCGCTCTGTCAAAGACCCTGATGCTCTGATGCCTTTTTTTGGCGTTCACTTCTGGAATACAGATTTCCCTCCCGCTAAATTCACCCCAACCATTCTGGCACTCCCTTGCAATTGTTACTCGCAACTTGTAAGGCGTCCTAACGGAGCGTGTGCGGGATGTGGAAAAATTCTTTTTTATTGTTTGTCGTGGGAGCTCTGGCTCTTATCGGCTGCCAAAAGAACACAACGAGTGGCTTTAGCACCAAAGTTGGAATTGTTCTGGACAGCACTGTCCCGGAAGATCAACGCAACTTGATTGATCAAGATCTCTATAACTTGTCCCAGCTAAACCTTTCGGTTACCTCTTCTGATCTCCAAGTCCTAAATATCAACTCATTCTCCGGATCAGAGATGGTGAGCTGGTTCAAAACCAGAGTGAGTTATATCGTGGGCGAAAGCTTTGATTATTCCGAGCAGGCCTACATAGTAGGCACCGTTTCGTATCGCCCGCAAATTTATGCCAGCACTTTGCTGGATAATGATTTTCTAGCCCAGAACAGCTTAGTCACTATTATGGTGAATATTGGGAGCGCTCTCTACCGCTACGGAAAAAACAATTCGCGCGTGCTGACTTTGGATGTCGGGGGACAGACTCTCTACATCAAAAGCCCCCGAATCGGTGTGATTCAAATTGGGGAAGGTCTTTTTACTTCTTGGTCGGTCCGCAACACGGCTCGCGACACCCTCGCCAATAGCTTGATCCGGCTTTCTGTTTTCTTTCACGAAGCCCGCCACAGCGACGGCAATGGCGACAATGTCACTTTTCCCCATGCGCTTTGTCCCGATTGGCACGATTACTCCGGAAACTACTCTTGCGACAACAGCGCAAACGGCCCTTACGTGGTCGATTCCATCATGCTGAAGAATTTGAGAAATGCTTGCACCAACTGCTCCAACACCGAGATCCAGACTTTCAAAGCTTTCCAAGCAGATGCGGAAAGCAGACTTCTTCCCAATTCGACTTTTAAAGACGTCAGGCCTGAGCAAATCCCTTGAAAAAGAAACGAAGACAACTGCATTTTTTCTTTTGGTTCTTTGTGGTGATCGGTTTTGGATCGCTTCTGGGAATCTACTTGGCGGAGCGATTTCAGACTACCAAAGCAAAAGTCGCCACGCCTGCGCCTGAACCCGTTCAAGTAGTCGAGCAAAAAGATGCTCACCCCGAAGAAGTGAGGCCCCTGCCTGATATTTCCTCAGAAGAATTGGCATTCAGAGAAAGGGCTTTGCGAGTTTTGGAGGATTTTCCCAAAAAATCTGTTTTAAAGGAAAAGGATCGGGAACTACACAAACCCCCTAAAGAATTGATTGACGCCAGTGGCGAGCTGGGGGCAATCGAAGATTTGCTGGATAAAAACCCTGAGCTCACGAAAGAGGGCCTCCGATTTTACCGTCGGTGTGCTCTCAAGGAAGACCTGCTCACCTCATTGAGAGCTTTGTGTCTTCACAATCTTAAAACCAGAGCCAAAAAGAGCGGTTTCGATAAAAAAATCCGGTGGAGTGATTTTCCAGATCACCTTCACAGAATCTCTGACAAATTATAAGCGGAAGCGAAGCGCCGCCAACAAGTGGATGACTCGATTAAAAACTGAATCCTGAACAGTGATTAAATTAATATCGGTAAGCCCCCAACCATAGCGAGCCCCAATTCCAAGCTCCAAGTCTTCAGCCAGTGCCAAATCCAATTGGGCCCCCACGTAAATTCCGTACTCAATCCGTTTTGTTCCGGAAGTTGTATCAATCGAAATTCCATTGAGCGTATTCGAAGCCGAGTGCAAGTAAGCTGCCCAAGGTCCCGCCATCAAAGAAGGTGCGACATTGTTCCAAGGGAATTTAACTTTTAAAAACAAAGGGACTTCAAAGTATTTGAGGCTTACGTCGTCGCCGGGAGCAGAGCCCATGACTTTCCAACCTTTGTTTAGATAGTTCAGTTCTGTTTGAACAAACCACTGATCCATTAAGCGGTATTCAACCAAGGCCCCGCCTGAATAAGCGACTTTTTCGAGCCGGCCTCTTTCTGAGTTATTGGTTCTTAATTGCCCAAACTGGATCCCAAAAAACCAGGGCGAAGTTTGATCCGCGGGTTTTGATTCTTTGGCGACCGGGCTTTCAGTTTCAGGAGCAACGGGAGCCGGGGGAGCAGTCGGCACTGGCGCTTCGGCCGGTGTTTCGGCCGGTGTTTCTTCAACAGCGGCTTCCTCCGCAAAACCATTAAGAGCCGCCAAAAGCACCCAAAGCACGATATGTGATTTCATAAATCCCCGTTTTTTAAAGATTCAAAGAGATGTGCCCAGGGACGGAATCGAACCGCCGACACGAGGATTTTCAATCCTCTGCTCTACCGACTGAGCTACCTGGGCATGCCGGATACGTTCAAAAAGAGTAAAGAACGTAACTGCTCGGTCGGAGGCGGTCAAGAGAGCTTGTGAGGATTGTTTTTAATCCACTCCAATAAAGCTTGGACGGCCTGTGCCCGGTGACTGACCAAAGCCTTTTCTGCGGGATTGGCCTCCCCCAGGGACTTTCCCAGTTGCTTGGAGTAAAAAATGGGATCGTAGCCAAATCCCCCATGACCTTTGGGAGCCCCATCAATCTGGCCTTCGCAAAGCCCCTCAAAATAAACGGGCTCTTGGTTGGGCAGGATTAAACAAAGAACGCACCGAAAACGGGCAGACCAAGCCTTTTGCGGGTAGGGGGCGAGGAGTTGATACAATTTCTGAAATCTTTCTTCCCAAGAAATGTTTTCCCCGCCAAATCGGGCACTCCAGAGTCCGGGAGCCCCGTTCAAAACATCAATTTCAAGTCCCGAGTCGTCCGAAAGAACCGGACATTTGTATACTTCTTGGAAAGCTTTTGCTTTTTTGAAAGCGTTTTCGGCGTACGTCGCCCCGTTTTCATCCACTTGAGGGGCTCGCTCATCCGCCATGACCGTTTTTAGGGTTCCGCAGAGGAGGCTTTCAAACTCTTTCAGTTTGCCGCGATTCTGAGTGGCAATAAGAAGCGGGGTCACTTCATCAGGACCTGTTTTTGGATTTCAAACAGTTCTTGAATCCCTTTTTCAGCAAGAGATAAAAGGCTGTGGAGCCTTTCTCGGTCGAAAGGTTCACTTTCGGCTGTTCCCTGAACTTCTACAAATTTTCCTTCAGAAGTCATCACGACGTTCATGTCCACTTCAGCATCTTTGTCTTCCGGATAATCCAAATCCAAAACAGGAACCCCTTTCACCATTCCGACTGATACTGCGGCAACAGATTTTCTGGAAACTTGACTCAAAGAGGGTATTTTTTCAGACATCTTTTTAAGCGCCAACATCAAAGCCACATAGCTTCCTGTGATTGCTGCCGTTCTCGTACCGCCATCGGCGTCTATCACATCACAATCAACTAGGATGGACCGCTCCCCCAACAAAGAAAGATCCACAGCAGCTCTTAAAGAGCGGCCAATGAGCCTTTGGATTTCCATCGTACGGCCCCCGATTTTGTTTCTTTCTCTCTGGATCCTTTGGCCGGAGCTGGCAGGCAACATCGAGTACTCGGCTGTCAGCCAACCTTTCCCTTGGTTTCTCAACCAATTGGGTACAGATTCTTCAATCATTGCCGAACAAACCACTCGCGTTCCCCCCATTTCGATGAGGCAAGATCCCGGAGGGTGCGAAAGATAATGGGGAATAATTTTTATGGGCCGCAATTGATCCGCATTGCGCCCGCTATGTCGTGCTGCCATTTTTTTATCCTAACTTTCGAGTTCTTAATCCAAATTCGATAATGCCGGAGCTTATAGCACTAGCCAGGCGTTTTAGGTAGGCCTCTTTGGTAAGAAGGCGGGATTCTTCAGGGTGGGTCACGTAACCCACTTCAACCAAAATTGCGGG
>RGUK01000449.1 GCA_010027825.1 bacterium | reverse complement strand
TTGAGGCTTTATACAAGAAATCGTCTATAAAACCTTCTTTGGTTATTGTACCAGCGAGGTTTAAGAGTGGTACGCTTTACTCTGAAATTCCAACGAGTGGTGCGGGCGACTTCACGGTCACCCGTGCGAGTGGTGGGGTAACGAGAGTCAATGCAAGCGGCTTGATTGAATCGGCTAAAACGAATTTGGTGTTGAGAAGTGAGGAATTTGACAATGCAAGTTGGTCTAAAACAGGCTTAACCGCAAGCACTGGTACAACGACGGAATTTATTGCTCCTGATGGGAATTTAACCGCTCAAGCGTTGACTTTAACATTGGTTTCGGGGGGTCACACTTGCAACCAATTTTTAAGATGGCCTTCTGGAACATTAGCGGTGGGGTCAGTTTATGTAAAACCAAACACCGCTACAAAGTTTTTTATTGCTAACGGTAGTTTAGGCGTAGGCGTGTTTTTTAATTTATCCAACGGAACTATTGAAGGAACTATTGGCGCAATGTCAGGAACTATTTCTGCGGTTGGAAATGGTTATTATAGAATTACCGCAGCACATACGGCGACTGCTTCGCAAACTTTTCAGTTAGGAATTTATCAAACTTTTGTTTCGGGAGATTATACAAGCACGGCTCAATTTACGCCTTCTTCAGCCAATCTTTTGTACGTTTGGGGCGCACAACTTGAAGAAGGCTCATCTGCTTCCGAGTACATCCCCACCACGACAGTTGCGAGAACTCGGTTTGCAGGTGTCACGGTTGATGGAACTTCACCAAGTGGCATCCCTCGCTTGGACTACTTTGCCAGCGGTGGAACGGTTGGATGCCCTGCGTTGCTCGTGGAGCCGAGTGGGCAGAACTTGGCAAGACAAAGTGAAGACTTCACAACCACTTGGAATGCCGTAAACACCACCCCTACTCCAAATCAAACAACATCCCCAGATAACACCCTAACCGCTGATAGGATTTCAATTACAAGCAATGGCGGTTATATTCGGCAATTACTTGCGACAAGCAATTCAACAACCTATACCGCATCTTGCTTTGTCAAAAACGATGCCGTTGCATCGGGTGATACATTTAGGTTTTACTTTAACAACAATCTTGGCGCACCAAATGCTGCCGTAGCAAATGCTACTATCAACATAAATGCAGGCACGGTATCAACGGGTTCATCGGGAAGCGGTATAAGTTCGGTAAGCACAGGCATAGAAAATTATGGAAACGGATGGTATCGTGTGCGTATTACATTTACCCTTGGGGCTTCGGCGGGGAATGCAAGTTCGGAAATTGGATTTGAGACATTAACGGCAACTCGCACATTCTTCGCTTGGGGCGCACAACTCGAAACAGGCTCCGTAGCCACCTCCTACATCCCCACCACCACCGCAGCGGTAACACGCAACGCAGACGTTATAAGCCTATCAGGCGCAGTCAGTGGTTGCATCGGGCGGACGGAGGGAACGATTTATGCGGAGGTGGATTACCGCAATTTTGCGAACATTACGATATTATCAGTTCAAACTGCGTCAATCGTAAGCGGAGCAGTACGCATAGAAAATACGTCAAACGGCACTCAATCACGATGCCACGTCAGAGGTGCAAGCGGAGAAACTGTCATGGACCAAACCATTACAAGTCCATCGCTATCAACAGGCATCAACAAGATTGCAGTAGGTTATAGCAGCGCAGCAAGCGGTTTGTGTATTGCCCTGAATGGAACCGTTGTTTTTACAGGAACGGCCGCTGCTGCCTTTACAATTAATGCCGATAGGATTCTGCTTGGTTCGAGGGAAGTTAGTGGTGCAGCGCAACAATTCTTCAACAACCGCATCCGCTCCGTTGCCCTCTACACCACAAGGCTCACAAACGCTGAACTCGCTGCCCTTACGACCCTCTAATGGCTACCTTCCGCAAGTACGCATTCCCCAAGCAGGCCGATGCCGACAAGGTGCTGG
>RGUK01000448.1 GCA_010027825.1 bacterium | reverse complement strand
GATGAGCCATTGTTGTAAGTATTTGATGGCAGCGCGGTTGCCGTGGCCAGACGGCATGCTTGGTGAAAGTTGATTCCAGCTGAAATTGAATCGACATACGTCTTGTTGACGATGTCTGTGCCGTTTGTGGGAGTGGTTGTAATCGTCCCGGTGGTCATGGCCACCGAAGTAAACGTGCCCGCTGCCGGGGTCGTGCCCCCTACCGTGGTTCCATTAATTGCACCACCAGTGATAGCAACGCTATTGGCGTTCTGGGTGGACATAGTTCCCAAACCAGTAACATCCGTATTGGGAATGGTGGAAGAGGCCGTCATGGCGCTTGTTCCGCTTCCCTTCACATATCCAGTTAGGGTAGTCGCTCCAGTTCCGCCATTTCCTACGGCAACAACACCAGTTACATTTGCCGCATTTCCGCTAATGTTTCCACTAACATCAGTTCCGGGAATGGTTGCAGAAGCCGTGAATGCGCTAGTACCAGAACCCTTGACATAGCCTGTCAACGTATTTGCACCAGTACCACCATTTGCAACCAACACAGTCCCAGTTACATTAGCGGCGTTTCCACTAATGTTGCCGCTGATATCTGCACCGGGAATTGTTGAAGAGGCCGTAAACGCGCTTGTACCAGAGCCTTTGACGTATCCAGTCAAATTGGTAGCGCCTGTACCACCATTCGCTACATTCAGCGTGCCAGAGAGCGTTACGGCGCCTCCTGTGGCGGTGTTTGGCGTGAACCCAGTAGTCCCAGCCGAGAATGTAGTCACGCTCACTGAAGACAGCGTTGTCCACTGCGGGGCGGTCCCTGTTGAGGTCAATACCTGACCATTAGTCCCAATTGCTAGTTTGCTGAACGCTGTACCCGAGGCGTAGTAAACAATGTCACCAGCCGTATACGAAGACAACCCAGTGCCACCATTCGTGGTGATTAGGGTGCCTCCAAATACGATTGTGCCAACTGATGTAACTGGGCCACCAGTTGTGGTCAATCCAGTTGTTCCGCCGGTTACGTTAATGTACGTAACACCGCCACCAACAGTGATAGAACCCCAATTGTTGTTGGAATACGCTTCAAGAGTAAGCGAATCTGTGTTGTATCGAATGGTTCCGTTTAGCGGAACACCAGCTCTCTGCGCCGTGCCTCCGCTAGGAACCACAATCCCTTGGTTTCCCGGAAAAACAGCATCATTAGAAATGCTAATAGTGGGGTTGGTAACAACACCATCACCGTTGGCAACCGAAATTTGGTTAGATGTCCCCGTAATTATTCGTTGAGTCAGCGTTGAGGGGTCAAGCGCAACCACAAACCCGCCACCAGACAGGTTTGCAAGAGACAAAGGCGTACCAGTAAGGCTAAAAACAGGGTTTCCAGAGACCCCGCTACCATTTGTGACCGACAAACCATTGTTTGCGGTTGTCAACGTGCGGTTAACGACAGTCGTTAAGCTAGTTTTGACTGCAAAACCGTTGCCTGCAGTGTTAAGAGAGGCCGAGGCGCCAGTCAGAGACAGAACTAGGTCACTTTGGGCACCGTTATCGGTCAATCCGAGGCCATTTCCAACCGAAAAGTACCGACTGTTGGCCAGACTAGGCTCATTGTTGAGCGTTAGAAAGGTCTGGGTGAGGCTCGGGCCTGATGTGATAGCACCGGTCGTGGTGCGAACAGTCACACCATTCTGAACAATGGGGACAAGCTCGGTTCCAGTCAGTGTTCCTGCGGCTGGAAGTTGGGTAATAGTGACATTTGCCATCAGGTGCTCACTGTCAAATCGTCAAGGTTGCCGTTATTTTCCGGCGTCTGTGTATTCTGCTCCGGCGAAATAACATAGTTATTGTCACCACCGGTTGTAATGCTATTCGGGTCTACAGCCACGCTTACGTCGGGGCGAGGAAAGCGCAAATTAATGCGCTCAGTTTGCCTTGCCGGTAAGCGATATGGGTCTAACTCATCC
>RGUK01000447.1 GCA_010027825.1 bacterium | reverse complement strand
CCGGGAAGGAACGAGATGCCTGTTGCGACATCAAAGTTCTCCCAGAGCCAGTTACCGACCTCAAGGAACTCCGAGTCCTTGTAGTTGACGGTAATCGATGGCTTGTGGTGGCAATAATGTTCCTGATAAGTCTTCCACAGATCCAAGTGGTCCAATGCGCGGAGATCTTCCGTTGTAGTTGTACCCTTTGGAGCCTTCATAGCAAATGTGAAGACCGCTGTGTTATTAGGGTTGATCACATCATCTTCGCAAGGAACGCCTTGATCCTTCATGAGATTATAAATTGGATCCTTCTTGTCAATACGAATTCTACGATAATAATGTTCCGCATACCGTGGGTGAAGACCTGATGCCGAATCAACCAAGCATGATGTTGTTCCTTCGGGCTTTACGCATGTGATGGACTTGCTTGGATTGATACCAAGCTTCTCTGCCCACTTCATGTTTGTTGCCGTCGCATGATCGCGGAGAGTTTCGAGCAGACGTACCAACTTTGGCTTGCCTTCGAGTCCACTTGTCAACTTGTTGTCATAGATTCCAGTCATGCTGACACCAAGTAGACGCTCCTCTTCGCAGTTCTTCTTCCATTCGGGACGAAGATATGGGAAGTCAACAAATGTTGATTGAACTGTTCCGATGATGGTGGCAATCTCAATCTTCTTCTTTAGCGAAGCAGCGGTGTCGTCGGGACGAACAACGACAGTTGAGAGATTGCAGAACTCAAATGGCTTTAGAATAATCTCTGAACATGGATTTGTTCCATACTCACAGGTTTCATCACGACCCCATTTGGCTGCTTGTTCTTGCAGAGCGTTTCTGTTGATCATACCACGCTCACCGCTGTGGCTGTTGTATAGAGAAGTCCATTCCTCAAGGAACTGGCCCATCGGAGGACGACCACGATAGACAGCAGAGTTGTTTGCATAAGAACGGAAACCAGCCTGCTCCCACCAAGCACCGCTCTTGCAGAGAGCCATCTCACGATCCGAAAGATCACTGAGAGAGATCATGGCAGAGCGACGAACACCACCGACGATGACTGCGTTTGCGATTGCGCAGCAGATATCGTGACACTCAAGAGCGGTGAGTCTGCGTCCTTGTGCATTGTAGAACACCTTGACAATAAACTTGAAGAGATTGTCAAGAGGAGCGGGACCACTTGCACGACCACCAAAGGTCTTCAGTCTTGCACCCGCTGGTCGAATCTTCGACAGATCCCACTTAACGTGGCGACCAGCATAAAGATGATCCATCAAGAATCTAACTGAGTTGCCCCAACCTTCCTTGGAGTCTTCAACAACATAAGTGATGTTGAAGGCTTTTTCAATCTTGTTTGCAACTTGTGGAAGTTTATCTGTGTATTGGTGCTCAACAGAATAACCAACACCAGTACCGTTCATGAGAATTACAAAAAGTTCTGCAAACGAATCAAGGCTGTCAATTGGCAAGTACGAGCAATTGTACAAGCAAGTGTTGTCATGATCTAATGCAGGTCCAGCGGTCATCAGACTGCGCATGGAAGGAAGAACCTCAAGATTGAGGATTGCTTCTTTTACGTCAGGACGCTCTGCAAGTTGCGGAACTTTGCCAGTAAAATAATTCCACCAACGGTCTACACATTCATCCCAGGTTTCTCTGCGGTTCTTTTCGGGAATCCAGCGAGAATAACGCGAAATGAAAATAAACGATTGAAATGGTGACAAATTTTCTGCCATAATAGGCTACTCCTTGGTTGGTGTCTTTATTTAGTTGTTAGAGTTTTCCACGAAACTGGGAAAAGTGGAGCAACAATTTTATCTATTGCTTCAGCATATTTTTGAATTTCCCATTGTGCGTGGCTATCGATTCTCAGGTTATAAACGCGGGCAAATGCGTAGAGAGAACCAGTCCACACAAATTCCGTATAAGTTCCTTGGGGAAGAATAGATCTTGCCTGTTCTGGTGCAACAC
>RGUK01000446.1 GCA_010027825.1 bacterium | reverse complement strand
GATGTGATTCACAATGATACAGCGCTGCACCTACTTGCTATGGCATTCATTGCTTTGCTGTTTTTTCTTTGCATCTCAAAGCGCGCTTACACAACCCTATCACGCGCTGAGCACCATTACCATGTGCACGCAAGCGGACAAAGCGCTGAGCAAAGAATTGACACCGCTCCTGATGGAAGGAAGCCCTACCAAGACTATGACCCGCAAAATACGGGAATACTGCATCACGCATTTGCAGGCCACCCCTTTGTGGCTCCGCACCAAAGACCAAATCAAACTCCATGCCCTTTATTTTCGTCGCCCTAACGCGCGTTACAACGTAATTTGTTTGCATGGCTATTTATTTCAAGCAACGCCACCTAAGGAGTGGTGTTGCTCGCTAGCCTACCTTCTTCCCGAAGCAAATGTATTAATGTTTGACTGGCGGGGCCTTGGCGACAGTGAAGGATACAACGGGTTTTTCTGGAAGAATGATTTTGGCTCGCGCGCTTGGCTCGACATACAGGCAGCTACCGATTTTTACAAGCAAAAAAATAGCTTACCGGTTGTTGCAATTGGCTTCTGCCTTGGTGCCGCAATGCTTCTACACGCTATAAGCCAAGCAAAGCTCCATCATTTTAACCAACCTGACGTGATCATTTTAAACGGGATGTTTGATCGGTTTGAAAATATTTTTAGCCGAATGAAGCAGTTTTACGTGCTACCCCTCTACGCCGCGCTGGTAGCAAGTGGTATTGGCACCCTTGCCGCTACAGCTCTCATGAACGGATCTCTTTTTAATCTTAATCCCATTGAGCTTGCACACGGCATACAACAGCCTGCGCTCATCCAATTATTAGCCGAAGATCCCTTTGTACCCCTCAGCTCGGGGCTGGCTGTATACGAATTGTTTCCCGGTTACAAGGAACTATGCATTAGCACTATTGGCAAACATGTGCGATTGCATACGGCAGCACCTGCACAGTTCAAGCAGGTGGTTGATCGCTTTATCAACACTACTCTCCAGCAACTTCCTTCACCTCAACTTCATGCTGAAGCATGAAAGCTTTTTCCAGCAAGGCTTGCTTTTCATCGGAAGAAATGTTCTTCGCTTCAAAATAGCGGTTGAGCAACGTTGCAAAATCCATATCCACTTTTAATGCTGCGCGCCGCTCGCGGGCAACCGGCTTATGAACCGGAATAACGCCGACGACGTAGATAGCATGGCGACAAGCCTGCAAGATAGCGTTCAGGTCAACGCGGTCTGGCACCCCAGGGGGTAAATGATAAAGAATTTTCACGATAGCATCTGTAAGGTCATACTGTTGCACCGCCGCCAAGAGTTGCTCCGTTTGGTCCTTAAGCGGCTCTAAGGTCACTTCCACCTGAACCATGCGACGCGTAGAAAGCATGACAAATGAATAAGTCGTAACCTTTATCCCCGCGCTATCATCGATTTGTACATCGACATATCCCTTTTCTTCATTGCGCTCGCCAAAGTCTACGCGCTCAATTGAACCCGCATAGACCACTGGTACGCCGCCACGATTCAAATCTTGAAAGCGATGCAAATGCCCTAGGGCTACATAATCGATTGGCGCCACAGCAAGCTGGGAGGGCAAGAATAAAGGATCGGTGCCGTAGACAGCACATTTCTCTGAGCCGGAAAACACCCCCGAGCTGACCGTTAAATGCCCACCCAACACGGTAGGCAAAGCAGGGTCAAGGCCAACTGCAAGTTGCTGAATAATTGATCCAACGCTTTCCGACAAATATGCTGCTATCTCAGCGTTGTTCTTGTGATGATGTGCCTGATGGGCCACTAGATGATTACGTGTTGGCCACGGAACACCGATAATCTGTACCGGACCACTTTTCGTCTGAATGAGTTGCACGCCAGGTTTTGAAAAGACATAAAAACCATCCGCTGCAACATAGGAGAAAACGTCCAGCGCATGCGCTCGGCCAAAGC
>RGUK01000445.1 GCA_010027825.1 bacterium | reverse complement strand
GGTTTTGAAAGCAATGCATCCAAGCCTGTGGCAATGATGGTTACGCAAATTTCGTTACCAAGTGTCTTGTCAATCACGGACCCCATGATGATATTTGCCTCGGGGCTGACCATGTCATAAACCATAGAAGCTGCCTCATTAATTTCCTGCAGCTCTAAGTCCTCATTGCCCGTTATGTTGATCAGCACGCCCTTAGCGCCCTTAATGCTAGCGTTTTCTAGGAGGGGAGAGCTAATAGCCCGTAGCGCTGCTTGTTTTGCTCGCTCCGGTCCGGATGCGCGTCCTGTGCCCATGATGGCCATGCCAGTGTCTTTCATAATGGTTCGCACGTCCGCAAAGTCGACGTTGATGTGGCCGGCTCGGGTGATAATGTCTGAAATGCCCTTGATACCTTGTTTGAGAATGTCGTTGGACAGCGCAAAGGCGTTGAGCATTGATATTTTGGGGTCGGAAATTTCAAGCAGCTTCTGGTTGGGCACAACGATGAGGGTGTCCAGAATGTCCTTGATGCTATTAAATGCTTCTTCCGCGTATTTTGCGCGGCGCTTACCCTCAAAGGAAAACGGCTTGGTAACCACACCAACGGTCAAGATGCCCATTTCCTTGGCGGTTTTTGCAATGACCGGCAGAGCGCCTGTGCCCGTGCCGCCACCAAGGCCACCAGTTAAGAAAAGGATGTCGGTTCCTTCTAGCAGCTCTTTAACAGCGTCAATATCTTCTTCTGCTGCGCGTTTGCCTACCTCGGGGTTAGCGCCTGCGCCAAGGCCCTTGGTAATTTTCTTACCCAGCTGAATTTTGTAGCGGGCCGGTGATTGGTTAAGCGCCTGTGCATCGGTGTTAGCAACAATGAAGGTGACTGTTTCCATATCGCCGCTAGCGATCATGCTATTGACTGCATTGCTCCCCGCACCGCCTACGCCAATAACTTTCAGGCTCACGCCTGCGGTATTTAAAAGTTCTTCTTCCAGTGTTATTTCTATCATGGTTCTTCCTCGGCTATGTACAGCGTTACTGTGTAAAAGCGTGTCCCTAAGCTTTTAAAACAAATCGTATATCCACGACTTCATGCGACTCATGACGCGGGTGAACAAGGCGCTGTCTTGCGCGGTAATTTCACCCATAGAGCGTTCTCCAGAAGCGTCAACCAAGAGCCCATAGGCTGTTGCGTAGATGGGGCTTTTTAGGATGTCAGGGATGTGGTAGGAGCGATTGTTTGCAGGGGCTTCGGGTAATCCTACACGCACTGGCATATCTAGTTTTTCGCTAGCAAGTTCTGCCATTCCGGCAAGCAGGGAGCCGCCACCAGTCAGCACAAGGCCACACGGCATAAGCGCGCGCAGCCTGAACTGGTTAATTTCTTCAAGGAAGAGTTCCAAAACCTCTTCGGCGCGGAAGTTAAGTATTTCTACCATGTTGCGTAGGGGGACATTTTTCATGCCGCCTTCGTACCCCATATCAACATCAATGCTCATGGGATGTTGGTCGTCTATGAAAACGGAGCCAAATTTCTTTTTCAGCTCCTCAGCTTTGGCGAAAGGGATGCCTAAGCCTACGGCAATGTCATTAGTGAAATGATTGCCAGCGATTGCTAGAACTTTTGAATGACGAATGCGGCCGTCTTTATAAATGGCAAAATCGCATGTGCCGCCGCCTATATCCAAAATCCCTACACCCATTTCTTGCTCAGAAGGCGTGAGTACTGCAGCGGCAGATGCAAGCTGCTCAAGCACAATGTCAGACACAGCTACGCCAGCAAGTTCGCATGATTTGATAATGTTTTGAGCCGATGCCACCGCTCCTGTGATGATGTGGACCTGTGCCTCAAGCCGCACGCCATACATTCCTAGTGAATCAAAAACAAATTCTTGGCCGTCGACGCGGAAGTACTGTGGTAACACGTGCAGGATATACTGATCTTTTGGCAGGGGTATTGCCTTGGCAGCTTCAATAA
>RGUK01000444.1 GCA_010027825.1 bacterium | reverse complement strand
TGTGTCGTGTCTTTGCAAAGGATGAGCGTGCGCAGATAGCAGTCATTGCACGCTTGCAAGAACGACAGCATGAGTTCTTTGATGGCACAAGCGGCATTAATTTTGTCAATGCGTTCCTGGCCCGACAAGCGGTCGGCTTCATTTGAAAGTTGCTCGGCCTGCTTTCTCATCATGCCCCATAGACGAACAAGCGCTTGGCGCTCATTCTCCTTTGGTTGCTCGAGCGTGAACGGCGTGAAGCACGTCTTATCTAAGCTGTCAAAATCCTGTTGTAGTTGGTGTAGTTCGCGCCCGAGGCCAAAGGTGCTGGCTGGTGCTGCGTCCTGGTGTGCAAGCGAAGGGTGTGTTGCAGCACTCAAGCAAGCAATGGTTGTTGCAAGGCTAATGCCCCATAAGCTTTTCTTCATGTTTCCCCCAGATGCGGCGCTTATAGGACAGTTGCTTGCAGAGCAATCAGTTGATCAAAGGTTGGTAGGCAACTTGGCACGCACAGTGCAATCATGTAGCGATAAATGTCCAAGTTTTCTTGTATGTGAGGTGATTGCTTAATGATTTGTGCCAAACGGTCTGCCAGCTCATTGCGTAGTTTTGCGTAGGTTGCTCCTGGCTGCATAAAGAGCTCGTGCTTGAGATCATCAAGCGTGCCGTCTTCCCGCAGCAAGTAGGAAATAAATTCTTCGACGGTGCGTGCAGCTAGCAAGTAGCCCACCGTCATTTCTAGGGCACTCATTTCAGCCAAGGCGGCCTCTTGCGTGTGATCCAGCACGCCGCGGGCATGCCACAAGCGGAGTGTTCTGAGGCGCTCAAGCTGCTGCATGCGTTCTTGCAGGCGAGAAGCTTGTGCTTGCAGCCATGCCAAGTAAGAGCGTGCAGGGATCTGTGCCAGATCACAAGCAGCACGTTTGCTGACGGCGTCAATGTGGTCGCGAGTGCCTTCCAGACGCTCTTCGATTGCGCTTTTTTGCGCGTCTAGCTCTTCTGCCAGGTCGTGCGCAGCTGCTTCATATTCTCTTGTCAGCGCTTGGAGGATGGCGCGGTGATTAATAACAACAGCTTGTTCGGTAGGAACGATGCCGCCCTGAGCGATGATTTCTTTTTGTAAAGATGCAATTGCGGCCTGCACTTCTTCAGGAACTGCTACCTCTAACTTTGCAAAGCTAGCAGCTTGTTCTTTAAGCGTAATCAATTGGTTCATTTTTTCATGCACAGCTGCAGGAATAGTAACATCATCATGAGCCGGCATGCTGTAGGCCAGGCGCTTGCGTGTAGCTGTTATGCGTGCGTGCAGCGTTTCATCAAAGCTTTTGCCAAGCGGGGTTGCAACAAATGCTTCGATGTGCTTCTTTTGCTTGATTTGGGCGGTTCTTGCATGTTTGCGTGCGTGAGCATCGGTTGGATGTTGGGCGAAATAAGCCTGGCGGTCTTTAACAACACGGCGTCCGGTGCTTACCAAAGCCATTGCTAGCGCATAGGCAGTGTCGCTGGCAGTTAGGCTCTCTGATTTGTAGATGAACCAGATACCCTTTTGCGCAGTGTTCACTTGTATAATTTTTTGTAAAGATGCTGTTTTGAAAGCGCTTTGAACTTCCTCTGGCAGGCTTTGTAGGGAAGCCGGCGTATGCGTTTGAGCGGCGAAGATGTGATGTAATACTGCTGGAGTCTTTTCGTCCGCTGTAAGAACCTCAGTCATGCTTACCTTGGTAAAGCCTCTGCTCGCAAGCGAGGCGGCAACATCATCAACGAGTGATGATGAATTGTTGTAGGCTTCGCATGCTTTGGCGATCAAGCGTGCTGTGTCTTCAAACTTAACAACCAGACATTGGTAGCTGCAAAGCATTTCAGGTGCGGTGTCTTCTGGCTGAATAATTGCTTGCCATGCCGCATCAATGAATTGTCCAGCTTCTGGGATATGTGCGTTGAGTAATGTTAGAACCGATGTGGGGAGCAGAGC
>RGUK01000443.1 GCA_010027825.1 bacterium | reverse complement strand
AAAGGCAAGCTTGTGATTAATAGAATCGCTTGCCATTATGACCGGAAGTTCTCTTCTCGGGTCGTAAGAGGTTGAAAATGCGCCTGTGCTCATGTGATTAAGATCCTCCTTGTGGAATAGTATAGCCGCTAAATTGATTCATTAAATCGGTTAATCCATTTTTTTCTTGTGTGTTTACTTGGCTCATATCCTTAGCTGCACTTGCGGCTTGTTGCGCCATTGCAGCTTGTTGCATTTGAGCTTGTTGTTGCGCTCTTTGTTGCCTAATCAAAGCTACTTTGTCATCGGCAACGATAAGTTCTGGATCGACGCCAAGCATTTCAGAGTAAACGTCAGCCCACTTGTCAGAGTCAAACTTGTCTAACACATCGGGCTTTGCTTGAGCAACAGCTCCGATAGTTGTGATAAATCTATCGACAGCGTTTGTTCCTACCGCTCTTTGTGCTTGAGCAAGCATAGAAACAAATTCAACGCTAATGTCTTGGCCCTGAAGTTCTTCGGGCGGCGTGGGCACAATGCCGGAAGTGATCATTTTATCAAAAGTAATATTGATTAAAGGATCTAAAAGCTCGTTGTGAAGTCTTTCCAATACGGGTCCAAGCATTAAAAGTTTCTCTTCGTGTCGTTCTGCGACTTCCGTTGCGGTCATCGAAGTTGTTGGCGCTTGTGAAAGCATTAAAAAGAGATCGGCATAGAATGTTGAATTGATTCTAGTGCGAACGTCTTGGATGTCTGCAAGTAAATGGTTTAGATCAAGCGCCACTTCAAACATTGTTCTAATTCCGCCCTGGGCGGTAGCGTCGACAAACGACAGTCCTCCGGGGAGAGAATCAATGTCTCTATTTTTCATCGAGGTAGGGATCTGCAATGGCGGCTTAGTTTGATAGTCGATAGCTTCGGCTTTTCTTAATTGTTGGTGTTGTAATTGTTTTACGTCCCCAAGAGCTTCCATCCCGGGAGAAGAACCGTAAACATCTCCGCCGATTAGCGACCAGCGCGGACAGACCGCCGGAAACTTTTCAAAGCCGCTTTCTGAAAGAAACTCAGAGCCTTCTTTATCGCGGCCATATTCAAAATAGACGCTCCTAAACGCCATGTTTTTCGCGTCCTTTTTCTTAGGATCGCGGTCCTCTCTAGGTTCGATTGCGTGTACAATTGTGACGTCAACATCGAGGCTTCCTCTATCGTATAAGTTTCTAACGTGCTTTGAACAATTCTCATAACCAAACTCTTTCACAAGCTCGGCTACGGTCTTGTCAAACTCTCGATATAAACAATCAACTTCCCCTCGGAAGTTTTGCGCCAAGCAAAACTCTCCGATTGTGAGCGGATATTGTCTAATCACAGTATCAAAGTCTTCCATCACAACCGAAGCTGCGGTCCCAAAGGCCCCAAGTTCTTCATACATGGTGTGTAGAGACCTGTAAGTGTTAGACCTTTGAAAAATGGTGAGCATGATTCTTGTAACTTCATTGAGCCACACTTTAACGGGAGCGTACTTCATTAGCTCTTGATCAGTGGTCGCAAGCTTAAACCAAGGGCGCGCAGGGCTTGTCATTCCGGCCATCATACCGGCTGCGAGAACCCTTAGAGCCCTAGTCCCTGTAGAATCATAAATCGCGTTATGACGGCGCTGACCTTGGTTCTTATCTTGGACAAAGAACCTTCCAGACCTAGGAATGAGATAGTCACTGATCTCTTTCCAATGTGAAAGGTAACTTGAGCGCTCGGTCTTTAAATGTCCAAAGCGCTTGTAGTAGTCCGATTGAATTAACTTTTTCATTTAAGAGCCCAGTAGAGAGCTTTTACCAAGGGAGAGCTTTGACATGTCAACGCCCGAAGGACCTGTGAGAGAAGTAGAACCCGAATCGCCCTTTTTGGGACCGTAAAGCATTTCGGAAATATTAGGTGTCTTAGCTCTTTTGGCGGTTGAGTTTAACATCTCTTGTTGCTGCTTTGCTTGTTGCTCGGCTGCTTGT
>RGUK01000442.1 GCA_010027825.1 bacterium | reverse complement strand
GGACACGCAAAGATTTTACGCGCGCGCGACCCGTAATCAAACCCCAGCACAATTGACAGGTTTTACGTTATCTTACGTTTTTACTTGCATTCTGCGTAAAAGTGTGTTATAGTATCTACGTCGCTGAAAAAAGCGACCAGGACAAACCGACATGACTACAACCAAGACCGAAACACTCAACATGCTTGCCGATATCACTTCCTACGCCATTGAGGCTAATACTCGACAAGGACGTGAAGCCAACGAAATGGACGCAAGCATTTCCGAATACCTCCACGCTCGCATTCTAGCGATTGTTGAAGAATTCAGTGTTCCTACCCTTATCTCAATACCGCGACCACGCTAATTCCTAGTCCCTTCGGGGCCTCTAACCTCGCCGATGCACGTCCAAAGCCGTGATTAAAAAGAGGGATGGGAGGACAAACCGACATGAACCAAATCGTAACTCGCAAATCGTTGACTCCGCTGGACTCAATCAAAACCGACATGACCACTTTAACCAAAACTCAGCGAGAACGCCAGAACTCGTTAAACATGACGCCTACGTTGATGACTGCCGACAAAGCAGAAAAGTTCGCTCAGGAATTGTCTGAGTTTGACGAAGACGGTTGGACTTACAAAGTTGTGCCGTCCGGCAACCGCGCGATGATTGCCACCTACGATGAAGGTGGATTTATCGGATACCTGTAAACAAATCGCCATTTTCTATACATGTTCTGATCAACGTGTATAGAAACCGACCAAACCCTATACACTTTTGCCCCACTCCCACCTACCCGCCGGGTTAAGGGCGGGAAGACCTACCGACATGAACGAAACTACCAACGACATCAACCAAGCAACTCTAATCAAATTTCCCGGTACGCCGCTGGTTTACCGAGTCACCGCGATCAAGCCAAACACCAATAAGATTCACGTTGTCTGCGAGTTCGCCCACAACGAAGGTCGATTGGCCCATCTCTCGTTTCGCGGTACCGTTCGCGATCTTAAGTCTGGCAAGGCGGTGGCTTTTAAATGAAACCCACCCCCGAATTTGTCAACGCTACGATCAGGCTCCCGCGAGAACTGCGGGGAGCTATCCCTCCCGAGTACAGCCTGTCGAAGTTCATCCTTCAAGCCATCCGCGAGAAGCTAGACCGATCCAGCGACGACCAGCCGCTAGAATGGGCACGACTCCAAGCACGAATTTTTGGGTTACCCCAACCAACGACTAAAGAAATCTGCGAGGTGTACGTTAGCAAACTCCAATCAAAAAACCTTAACGGCGTTTAATCGTCTTTCAAAACAGCCCCGCATTGCCGTCTCCTTGGCGATTCTGCGGGGTTTTCTGCGTTTGGGCACTGTGGAGACTGGGGTTAATCAATCCCCAAAAGATTCGAACGGTTACAGCCGCATCGCCCTGCACGACGGCACCAAATCAAAAAGACCGTCTGTAAGACGTAGTTTCCCCGGTTGTTAGGTTACCCTAAGGCTGTACTGTTTTAGACTTGAGTCTATGACGCTCAAGACCGCCAAGGCCGCCAATTGGCGGTGTTGTAAGAGTTGCGCCAGAAGTAGCAATGTGCTGTCCCGTAAAATACCGGGACTTTTTTCTAGTCGTCTGTAAATGGTGAGTATTCCGACTCAGCTTTCGGCATCTTCCAGCACCACTCGCCGGGGATCGTGGGCCGGTATGCGATGACGCCTAGCTCCTTCTTTGCCCGTTCGACGGTTCGCCACGAAATCCCCGCCGCGTCCGCCGCCTTGCGTACTTCGTGCTGGAAGTGTCCGTAATCCCCGAGGTACTTAGTTAGCCAAACCGCCGCGCTTTCTTTGGTGCTGGGAACTCCGAATCCTTGCGACTCAAACGCCGTCATGTCGGGGTCGTAAACCCATTCAATCGAATCGCCTACGCGCCGAAACCCTAGCGGCTCCGCGTCCTCGTGCCTCAAGCTGCCCTTATGCGCCGAAACAACGCGCAGGCCCCGGTACTTTTCTCG
>RGUK01000441.1 GCA_010027825.1 bacterium | reverse complement strand
TGCCATCCGTGAAGCTACTCCACACCGCGTGGGCGGGGGTGCAGATCGCGCTCGAAGCTCTCCGCGGCATCCAAGCGCGCGTGCTGGAGGCGCTGGCGTCGGGGACCGGGACCGTGCTCCAGGGCGCCGCGTTGGCCGCGCGCGCGTTCGGTCGCGATGGCTTGACGGCCAGCATTGAGGGAGCTGCGCAGGAGGCGGAGCAGAGCAAGACGATCTTCGCGTCGATGGGCGCCGAGTCGAGTCGCAAGATTTTAGAGATCGATCGCGCCGCGAAGGAGACGCGCCGAACGATCGATGAGGGCGCCGTGTCGATCTCCAAGGCGCTCGGGCAGATCGTGCCGAATGCGGCGAAGCTGGCGGCGGCGTCGATTCAGCGCATCGGCGGCGTCGACTGGAGCAAAGTCCTCGGCCAGCCCGACGAGGCGATCAAGCGCTACCGCCAGATCGAGGACGCGCTCGCCGCTCGCCAGATCGCGCGCGAAAACGCGCTCGTCTCGCAGCGTATCCAACTTGACGCGACGGAGACGACGCGAGCGATCCGCGCAGCGACCGCGCGCGAGGGCGCCGTGCTGGCGATCCGCGCGCAGATGGAGGAGGAGGCCGCCAACGACGGGTCCTCGGCCGAGGCTCGGCGCCTTGCGGCGCGCACGCTCGCAGCGCGGGGCGAGATCGTGTCGATCCGCGCGGTGGCGGCGGAGGCTGCCACGATCGACGAGAAGATCGCAAACATCCGCGGTGCGCTGGGGCAAGTCACGCAGGGTCTCGGACAAGCGATCGTGCGCGGCGGAGACGTTGGCCAGGTGGTGATCAGCAACCTGCAGAGCCTCGCGGGCAACGTGATTCAGCTGCTCATCGACAAGCTCGCTGAGTTGGCCGCGGCAAGCATTTTCAAGGGGATTCTCAACATCTTCACAGGTGGGATCGGCGGTGCGATTGGCGGGATCTTTGGGTTCGCCTCGGGCGGCATCGTGCCCAGCACGGCCGGGATTCCGGGCGTCGACTCGGTGCCCGCGTTGCTCACGCCCGGAGAGCGCGTGCTCAGCGTGCGCGAGACGCGCGCGTTGGCGTCGGGCGCGTTGACCGCGGGCGGCGGCGGCAACGTCACGATCAACGTCGACACGCGCGGCTCTGTGCTCCCCGAGTCGCCCGCCGACCTCGAGCGCCGCGTGCGCCCGATCGAGGCGGCGGGACGTCGCGCCGCGCGCGCCACTGGGGGGCGTCGGTCGTGAGCTGGCGCCGCGCTCGGAGATGACTGCCCCGTGATCGTGGCGTCGCACCTGAGCGACTACGACTCGCGCACCGTCACGCCGCGATGGAGCGCCACGGGGACGGCGACGGCGACCGACGCGAGCGGCGCAAGCACGCCCGGATGGCACGCGCTCGACCTCGCCGCGCACCGCGCCTCAGGCCCGGCGTTGTCGGGGACCTCGGTCTACTGGACCGCCGAGGCCCTGCTCCCGTTCGCCGCGATCGACGTGGTCGCGCTCGTCGGGACCTCGTTTGCCTCCGCTCCCAGCGACGTCACCGTGACCGTCCAGGTCGCATCCGATGCCGCGTTCTCATCGGGCGTCCTGACGCTCGACACGTGGACCACGACGCGCGAGCGCGAGGTCCGGATGCTGGCCAGCCGCTACGAGGCGGACGCGAGCGGAGGCTACGTGCGCGTCCGTCTCCAGTGCGCCAGCGCGATCACGCCAACGGTGGGGGAGATATGGCTCGGGCGTCGACGGCAGCTTCGCGCGCGCCCCATGCGTCCGTCCGTGCGCGACTCGCGGACCGCGGGCGCCTACGACACGCCGACCACGCGCCGCTCGACGTGGAGCGGGCGCTACGAGGAGACGGTCCAGCTGTGGTGCTCCGAGCGCGACCCCGACATCACGACCCTGCGGAGCGTCCTGCGAGAGTCCCGGGAGGGCACGCGCCCGGTGCTCTGGATCCCGCAGCCGCAGAGCACGCCGCGGGACGTGCGCCTCTGCGCGA
>RGUK01000440.1 GCA_010027825.1 bacterium | reverse complement strand
CAGGCAAGACCAAGACCGCAGCCGAGTTGCAAGCGGATTACAACAAGAAACTTGCAGAACTTCAAACCACAGGCAGTGGTGCAGCCAAGACAGTCGAGACCGCAAAACAAAAGTTTGAGAAGTACACCGATGCGTTGAAGTCTTCGACATCTGCACAGAAGGCATTCAACAATGCGCAGAAGGCTTCTGACAAAGCCGCCACAAGTTTGATTGATGCTCAAAATGATGTGAGAGCCAAACAAAAAGCATTGAATGATGCGGTTAATGGTTATGGTGCGGACTCCGATCAAGCCAAGAAGGCACAGCGAGAGTTGGCTGCGGCTCAACGCAATGTCGCACAGGCTGGATTCCGTGTTGAGGAAGCGGTATTTGCGGTCTCAGATGCTGAGAAGGCGTTGGCTGAACTTCGTGCAGATCCGACATCGAGTGCGCAAGCAATCCGCCAGGCAGAGATTGACTTGGCACAAGCGAAGTTGAATGTCGCCGATGCAACTGATTCAGAGTTTGAAGATGAAGCTTCAGCAGAGGCTATTATAAAATTTAGAGAGCTTCTTAGACCACAAGATGATGACGCATTCTATGCCCGCCAAGAAGCAGAGCGCCTAGAAAACAAAAAATACCGCAAACTCTTGGCTAACGGCATTGTCCGGGGCATTACCTCATTTGTCCAAGCGCATAAACAACTCGTGCAAGCGGCAGTCTAAGTCGGACAACTTCCCAAATAAATAAAATCGCACTTCGCTTTTTCAGCCTCACGCAGGTTCATGAGCGTCTGGCGGCTGACCGGTTTGCGCAATTGCTTAACCTGGATCTGCAGGCCGCGTGGGAGTTTAGCTAAGTCGATTCCCCACCCCCCATGCTGGCTATCGAGCGCAACATAATACATTTCGTTGAAGGAGAGGAGGAGAACACGGCTACGTCCCCCTGCAAAATCCTGTTGGCGGCAAAAGCGACGCTCAAAGACAACCTGTCCCCGCTCAACATGCTTGCCATCGGTCACACGCCATGTCGTCGTGCTGTGTGCAAGTTCATGGGTCTGCCCCGTAGAAAGCTTAGCGGTAAACGTGCCGTCTTCCTGGTAGGAGCTACGTGTGAGCAGTACCCGCTTGCCAGCCACCCGCATTGCAATCGAATCGCCTACACCGTGGTCCGGACCATCACCTGCCAGCATCCAGGTGTGTTGTTCGGCATAGTACGGCTCCTGCGAATCGAGCATCGGGTCGATAATCCGAAGGGTAAAGTGCGGCACTTGTTCGCCCAGCAATGCGCGCAAAAGTTGCAACACATCGTTGCCGCCAGCGATATACACAATTTCTTTGTGCTTGCTGGCCGCCTCCACCAGCCGATCCAGGCAGGCGCTATGCCAATGGCGCCAGCCCTCGCCCACAAGCTGCTGCCACATAACGCTCAGGACTGCACGCGCAGGTTGCTGATTAGTTTGATTGTTTAGGTAGCCTGAAAAAGTACTGAATCCTTTGCCGTAGCAATATTCAAACAGTCGATTGGCCAAAGCAAACATTGCCTCTTTGGTCTCTTTCACCCCATCTTGCCAGAGAAGCAAACGGAAAAAGGCATTGTACAGATCGATCGTCTCCTGCACCGGCGCACGGCATTCATGCATATGCTGCACCGCGCTGATCATAGAACTTTGTGCCAACAGGTGCAGTAGCTGCCCTGGATCGTATTCCATAGACTGCCGCAACTGCTCAAACTGCTTGGTATGCCCTACCACGCGTCCGCGCTGGTCAAGCAAAAAAAGATCCGCTATGGCCGCCTGTACAGGCTTGAAAAGCCCACGTTTGTGATGCAGGTAGGCGCTGCATGCGCCACGAAAAGCCCGACTACGCGCATACCCATCAACCACCAACGGTCTGTCGTCAAAGACTAACTGCCACGCCCTCCATTTGCCAAACACTGCCTGCTCATCTTTGTTCACGCCACATACCGATGTTGCAACCAAGCAGAGCGTCCCTAACACGC
>RGUK01000045.1 GCA_010027825.1 bacterium | reverse complement strand
CCCGCGCCACCTCGCCCAAGAGCTTGAACGCGGGTAACGCCCGCCGGGATCGTGACCGAAGAAGAAGCCGCGTAGGTAATTTCAACTCGGTTCTTAGCTTCCGACTTGAACCAGTTGCCGCCAACGGATCGAACCTGATACTTGCCCCACGGAGCGCGGAGAACAAGGTTTGCGCCAAGCCCTTCAATGTTCTCGGAGCCGTTTCGCGCCAAAGTACATGCGTTGGTACCAAACGAACCGGTGGCGTCCTTGATCTCAATGACAACGTTCAGCGACGGGTTAGGAAGCGTGATAGTGACCGCTCCCGCCGAAGTGTCTACGCTGTAGTAGTACGTGCCCGCAATGTTTGGAACGGTGGTATTACCGCTGATGGTAACGGGAGCCATCACCATGCCCGAGCCGATGCCAGAGATCATTTAGATACCCCCCGCGTTTCCAAAGACGCCGCCGATCTTGTACGAACCCGCCGGGACGCTGATGTACCGGGTCGGATTGGTCCCCATGTCTGCAACCAGCAACGCTGCCGTATACGCCGTAGAGTTAGGATCGCAAATTCCCATCCAAACCGGCACGGGAAAGTTGATAATGCCGCCAGTCGCATTTGGTCCCACCGTAGTAGGAACCACGGTTACGGGGGTGCCGCCAGACGCCGCAATCGCAACGTTTAGCCCAAGCGTGACGGGAAACCCGTTGGCATTGAAAAGCTGTCCGCCCGCCGTCGTAGTTGACGCTGACTGGCTGACAAAGTAGCAATTCTGGATTGCGGTTGCTAGAAGGTTCTCAAAGTTCATTTAGTAGGCCACCAGTTTTGAAGGTGCGGAAATAGTCCCGCGAACGATAGTTGGAATTGTTTTTCGGTAGTAGGCATCCACCTCACCCGAGCCGCTCTTGATAAGCTGATACTGAGAGTTGGAAGCCGCGCCCGTTACTGGGTCTACGTACTTAGGATTGACCACGATCAGGACAGTACGGGTGCCGTTGGTTTCTGCGCCGTAATCGCCGTTGTGCTTGCCCGTGCCATCAATGCCACTGGAATTGAACGTGTAGCAGCCAACCACCAAAGTGCAATCGGTGGAGTTTGTGGTATCTGCCGCTGGGTAGATGTTCTGGTTGCCCCAAGAGCATTGACCTCCCCAAACTAGGAGCTTGGAAGAACCGCCTACTTGCCCCGTACCCGTTGCCACACCTACGCCCACCCCTGCAACGGGGGTTGTCAGTCCAGCGTCGCTGTAAAGCTCGTAGGTAGTCGCAGTGACATACTTGACGTACCGAACGCCATTGACGGCCGTGTTGACTAGGTGCCCGGCAAACGTAACCTTAGTGCCGTCCGTCCAGTTGGGACCGTTTGCGCTAGACATTGTAACGACAATCGTTGGCGTGTTCGTTGAGCTAACAATATTGGAAGCGTTGTCCGCGCCGTGAGTCGTGATGTTCTGATTGCTTCCAAAAGCTGATGACGTGTAGTAATCGCCCTTTGCAGTAGAGTAACTACCGGGCCAAGAACAATTTGGATTGATAACGACGGCATTGCAGTACCGAAAGTTTAGGTTGTCTTTACCGCCACCCGTGACGTAAGTGTTGAGCATGTAGACCTCGCCGTTCTCTTCAAAGAGGAAAGCGTTTTGGTCTGCCGCACTGACAAGCCGCCGCCCGGTGTTCTTAATCTGACAGTCAACAAAGATCGTCTTGCCCGTGCGCTTGCCAGCCGAGTTAGTCTGGGTGCCAAACGGTTTAGATCCTCCGTCAATGATGCACCGCGCCATCAGGAAGAACGGAGCCGCCGTAGCGTTGGCAGTGAGGTTGCTGGGCCGCGTGACGTTGGTGGCCGCCCGGTAAATCCGCATGGTGGCAAGCGATGGGGCCGCGCCGCCAAGGTTGACGTAAACATCGTTCCCAAACGAAGCGCATGAGTCAGGAGTTGCCGCGACCGCCGTAGCCGTAAGTGCCGTCGTTGCACCCGAAGCAAGGGCTTGAAGAGCGTAGGGAAGCCCCTGATAGTCAATCCGTGTGAAATCAAAACCGTAAATTGAACCGGGAGTGACCGCGTAGGTGATCTTCCACGTCTTGCCGGTCGGGTCGTTCGTGATGTCCTGCGACCAAGGAACCGTATTCCCGCCGACTTGCATGGATGTTGTCCAAGTCCCCGTACCAGAGATTCCCGAGTAAGGCAGGATGATAACGTCGCCTCGCGCCACCGTGCCGCTAAAACAGGTGACGGCTCCGTTGCTCCCGTAGTCAAAAACCGCGTCGTCAGGAACCCAAATGACGCGCCCCGTGGTGGCCCATGCGCCCGACGTGTTCAAAGCGTAAGGCAAAGTCTTCCAAGCCGTTGTTGCGCTAAGTCCCGTGTTTGAGTTGGCACCGTTGACGGGATCGACGTAGTAATGCTCCCATACCGTTTGATCCTGCCAGTTGGCAGGGATAAAGGTGGACAGGTCCGCCGTATGGCGCATGTTGCCATACTCGTCCATCTGAAACCCAAAATCGTAGGACGGGGTGAAACCGTCACTGCCCCACGAACCCTGAGCGTTGAAATTGAACGGAGCGTAGTTACTGCTCATTGGGGCACCCAGCTTGTTTTTTAAGAGCGGGTAACCGTTGTTCCAGTAGAGGCCAGACCCATCGGTAAAGTCGTGACGGGCCTCAACCCCAATGAGGTCAGTGTTGCTCATTACTTGGTCTTTTTGGGCTGGAGAATGGGCATGCCCATCTGGTTTTCGTGCTGCTGGGTGTACGCCTGAGAGTTGACGTTGGCCTTCATGCCCGCATCGCGAGACGTTTCGCCATACGATTGTCCGGCGGGCTTTTGGGTCGGCATGGGTTCACATTTGTATGACATCGCTACTAGAAATAATGCGAAGGCAACGAATTGAGGCTAGGGGGTAAGATTGGCGCGGTTGGCGTCAAGCTGCAACTTGCCCACGCTCGGGAGTTTGTGTATTGTCTGCCCGAGATGCGCCAACCTCTACTTTTTGTAGTTGCTCTGATCGTTGACGCCCAAGCCGCCAGCGGAGAACAAAGTAAGCACTGCCCTCTCTTGGGGCGTTAGCTTGCCGTTGGATACCAATTCGTCAAGCGTCTGCGCGGTGCCGGGAAACAAAACTCGTTTGGCAAGGTTGCCTTGGCCTTCTGCCGTTCTTACGTCCATGTTTCGACCAAACCCCTCGCCTTGGTCAATCTGCAACGCGAGCGACGGCCCCGGTGCCAGCTTGCCCATCGCGTAGAATCCCAGCGTCCCCGCACGGTCGTAATTGTTGACCTTCCCCTTGTCTTTGCCGCTGGCTGGAATCTTGCCCTTGTAGAGTTGCGCCGCGAGTCGAACCGGCTCTTGGATACCGCCCAGCAGATCCACCGCTACGCCCTTGTACATGGCTTTACCGAAGTTGGTAGCGTTGGACCGGGTTTCAATCGTAACGCCCAGATCGGGACGCGAGTTGAAGTAGTTTGCCGCCAAAGAAAGACCGCCGCCCGCCGCCGTCAGAACTTTGATGTAGTCCTTAGCGATGCGCTTGAGTGCTACTGGGTCCTTGCGAACGATGGCAGATCGGAAAGAGTTGCCGGTAACCGTCTGAAACTTGGAAACCGTGTACCGCGGGGCAAATCCAACCGCCGAAAGTTTAGAAGCGACTTCGCCCGCGTTGCCGATTCCGCGTCCCGTCGTGATGTTCACGTGGCGAGCAATGGCGTCGGCAATGTCCTTAGTGATGGGCACGCCCGCTTTCTTGTAGTCGTTTACCATCAAGTCAAACAGATTCATGCGAACCGTCGAAAGGTATCCCGAATAAGCCCGTTCTGATGCCGCAATCGGGTTCAAGTCTTTGCCAGCGATTTCCCATGCTTGGGTCAGGAACTTGTTAACAAACATTTCCTCGCCGTGGTCAAGTGCCTCGGTGGACAGGTGAAGCCCCGAGTTATTGGCAAGATCAAAGTTTGGCGACCGCCGGATGTTAGCCGCCGCCCGTTCATATGCCGCGCGGGAAACAAACGACTGGAATTGCGGAGCGAGTGCTTTCGCGCTGATGATGGGATGCGCGACGAAGTTAAACCAGTTCTGGCGACCGGGCGCGGAAACGTCCACCGAGCTAAAGATGGTGCGGGGAATGCCGGCAACGCCTTCGGCTTGGCGTCCAATCTTTTGCCAATCCGCCATTTCCTCGTACTCGCGTTGCGCCTTGAGCTTCTTTCGCTCCATGTCCACGCGCCGTTGAAGCGTCTTGAGCCGCAGTTCTTTAGCCTGAAACTCGTCGTACTTGGGATTGTTGCGCCGTTTTACTTCCACGTCGCCCGCTTCCAATCGCTTTTCCATTTCGGCAATGCGAGCGTCTAGGCGATTCTCAAACGCAGTCTTCTTGGCGTCAGGGGTGCTTGCCCGTTCCCGCGCCAAAGCGTTTGCTTCTTTCTTTAGCTTTTGAAGTTCGGATAGAACCCGATCCTTACCCGGCGACTGTTTGACTGCGCCTCGGAACACGTCAATGAACTCGGAATCATCAATGTCCAGCCCGTTTGCCCGCATATCCGCCGTGACTTTCTTGGTCAAATCGTCAAGCCCGTTGACGCCTTCTTCAATGTAAGTCTTGGCAAGGTCTTTAATGTCGGTTGCCAGCGTGTAAAGTTTCTGGGTTCCCAACGCCTCGGCCTGGTCTTGGATGCCGATACGCTTCATCCGCGCCATGATGTCGGCCCGCTTTTGCTGAATCTGTGGCTTGCGAGCCGCGCGTTTGGCGATTGTTGCCCGTTCCTTGGCGATTGTAGAGGCTAGTTCGCCCTCTGCCGCCTTTCTGCCCGCCGCGTATGCTTCCTGCCGCACACGCTCCAAATCCGCGCTTGCCGCTTTGAACTGGTTAGCCGCCTCGCGCTCAATGTTGATTTCGTCTTGGGTTAGATCGCGCTTGAGTGCCGCTTTCTTGGAACGAATCAATCCTTCAAAGGAATAGTCGTCTTTGTTCAGGATGGCGCGACGGGCGTTAAGCGTTCGGGCGGTTTCGGTGCCGGTGGATTCTAGCGCGTTGATTGTCGCAACGTGACGTGCCTTGATGCGCTCAATGTCATCGGTTGCCGCGCTGATTTCATCTGCCGTCTTCGCTGAATCGAGTCGTGCTTTTGCGGTGCCGTATTCGTTCTCAAGTTCGTCCGCTCGGCGTCGCACTTGTACAGCATCTTCACGGCTCAGTATATTCTTCTTGGGGTCGCCTAAGTGCCGGTCAATCTTGGCGTCTACAACTTTAGGCTTGTAGGTTTTGTTGGCAGTCTCAACAACGGACGCAACCGGCTCGGTAGCGGGCTTCGTGCGCTCTTCCATGCCCATCCGCGCCCGAGATTCGGCAGTGTCGGCATTGGCGACGGCAACGGTATTGGGATCCCCCGCTGTTGGCGTAACGGGGGTAGGTTCAGCCTTGGGGGCCTTGGTGCGAGTGCCGCCGGTTGCGGGCGTAGGCTCGATTGCAGACTTGACGCCAACCGATTCGGGGGTTACTTGCCCTTTTTCTTGGGGGAAGGCATTTGCTTTTTGTCCATTGCCTTGTCCTTGGGGCTGTTCTCCTTCATTCCGTATTCCTTGTCCTTCTTGGACATCTCGAATGGTTTGCTGGTTGGTTTTTTCATTTGGGTTTCCTAGTTTGGATTTAGTGGATACATTTGCTTCTGGCGCGCTTGCCGTTTTAGGTCTTGTCGCAGCATTTTTTGAGAAATAGCTTTCGTAATCGCCGCCATGAGTCTTTGCGTATTGAGCAATCTCAGCCTGCATGCCGTTGGCGTGCATAGTTCGCAAAGTCGCCATTCCTTTTGCGACTTCGTTCGGGTCAACATTGTACTTTTCACCCACTTTGCGGGAAAAATCGTCAATGTAACGAAAGGAAATCAGATTTGGATCTTGATTGTCCATTCGTTGCATGTTTTCCGCAAGCAACCCCATGTACTTAGATTTAGCTTCAGCAATGGTAACCGGGTCCGTTGTAAATGAAATGCTAGTTTTCGAAGTCGGATTCTTGTTGGTAAATTCTGGCTTGACGCCCACCGATCCAGGCGTAACTTCTACCGGCTTCGGCATTTCCGAGGGGTTAGCTTGTACTTTGGCTTGAATTGGTTCATTGGTCTTTCCTACAAACGACTCTTTAGGCTCAGGCGTTTTGAGGTTAGCCCCCGCATCAAACGGGGCTTTGGGGTTGGTGGTTTTGCCGGTTTTGCCCGACAGTTCCAACATCTTCTGATCGCGAGCCGTAACGCCGCCCTGACCGTATTCTTCTTTGGCTTTCCATGACTCGCGCATGTACGCCTTGTACTTGTTCAGGATATGCGCCGGTACCCACGTATCGCCAAATTCGTTACCGCCCGCAGAATCGCCCGAACGGTTTTCAATGTTCCCCATCAGTTCAGAATCCTGTTGAATCCCGCCTTTAAGGTCGCTTTGAGTTGCCTTCAGCTTTTCGTATTTGGATAGCGTGATGGAACTACGCCCAGAGTTCTTTTCGTAGCCGTACCACTCAAAGAACGCGCGCAACTGATCGGGGGTTGCGCCTTGACCAATATCAACAAACGTAACGGGCTTGCCAGCCGCTACCCATTTGCCGTACTTGTTTTTCTTGAGGGGAACGCGCTTCTTATCGTATGCGCCGCGAATGTCCGCAAGGTATTCGGCTTCGGTTTGGGTCAGATTCATTCTGCCCGCGCGAGGCTGTTTCTGTTGCCACTCATGAAGCATTTCGCCCGTCGTCGCATCCAACGAATCTAGTTCAGGATCGTAGACTCGAGATGCCACCGCATCATGCACTTGCTTATTGAAAAACCGAGACTTAGGGTCAAGACGCGGGTCATCCGGTCGCATCCGCTTCAAAATATCATCCGCTTCGTGGCGAATGTATTCAGGGTCGTCAATCTTCCGAAGCAACCTATTCCCGCCCTGAATTTCTGCCAGCGTTGGCACCTTGGGCTTGATTTCGCCGCGAACGGGAGGCGTGACCTTTTCGGCTTGAGCAGGGTCAACAACAGGAACGCTACCCGCTTTAAGCGGCGGAGTTGGCCCAAGTTTGGGCGTCTGTCGCATGTTCAGCGGAACATTAGAAGCTCCGCGCCCCGCCGCTACCGGAGGCTCGTAATTGCCCAGCGCAATGCTTGCCGCCGTGCCTTTCGCATCCTCTCGCCCCGCCTTGTTGATGCCCGTTCGTTTCGGTGCCTTTGCGCTCGCTTCTTCAGCCCAGTTGACAATGCGTAATGCTTCGGTTTTGCTGACGCCTAGCTGTTTGCTAACGTCCAAAACGCGAACCCCTTTGGCGATACCTTGCGCCGCGTGATAACCGCCGTATATCGTGGCAAGGACGTTAATTGCCCGCATCCCGCGCTCTATTGGGTCAATCTTGGGATCAAAGACATTAAGCCCTTCAGCAAGTCCCTTGACCGTACCTTGAGGATCGGTAGCGAGTCCCGTTGCAATTTGACCGGCACCAGCAAGCCCGACCACAGGACCAACGCCAGGAATGAAATACTGACCGGCAGACGCAATACCTTTAGCAAATCGAGTTGGCCCCGCATTCTTGATAAATTCGGTTGTGGCCGGTTCTTGCCCAATAAGGCGAGAAACGCCCTGCGAACCAGCAATAACGCCCTGCTCGATCGCGTTCGAAATAGCCTCATTAATGCGCCGAAACGAATCGCCTAGCCCTTGGAGCGACAAATCAAACCCAGTATCAACCGGTTGCCCGTTTGGACGCAGTTCGCCCGTCGCTATTTTGGCTTTAATTGCCCGCTGATTTAACGATTTTTGAACCTCAATTGGCAAATCAGCAATTTGCGCCGGGGTCATTTGCTTGGCAATCGCCAAGCCGTTCGGCCCCATCATTTGCTCGTACCGATCCTGGTAATGCCGAGCTACCGCCTCGTTATCCATCGGGCCAAGCTGAGACGTAGGAACCTTTGCCGCCGCCGCTCGCTCTTTCTGCTTTATCGCTAGTTGCTTTTTGTAGCTCGGAGTTTTGCTGTACTCGTTGACTACGCCCTGAATCTCATCGTCGGTTAAATCCCGATCTGATTCAAAGTCAATGTCCATCCCGTTAGCGAGGGAGGCAGTAAATTTGTAAACTTTTGGCCCTTTTGGACTGCCACGGCGAATTTCACCATTCTCGTTTTCAAAGTTTAAGTCTTTTTCGCCAGTGCCTTTGTTTGCAAGCAATGGTTGGGTAGGCCGAAATGCATCCGCAATAGCCTGACTGATAAGGTTAGGCGGCTGAACTGGCGCAGGCGGGCGTACAGGAGCTTTAGCAGGTGTTTTCTTCTTGTCCAGACCCAACGCGCCAAGGTTGCTAATAAGCATTTACTTGTTGCCTTTGCCTCGTCGAACTGCGGTCACTCGGACATTGGGGTTTGCGGGCGCAACGGCGTTCCTACCTTTACCGCCGCCTCGCTCGCGAGATACAGCCGCCGCGCTTTGTGCTTCCCGCGCTAGGTCGCCAAGATTGCCGCGCAGCGCACCCATGCCGCCGGAAGGAGCCTGTACGCCCGGAGGCTGGCCCAGCCCTTCAATGTTTCCGCGAATTGGGGGAATTTCCCCAAGCATCCCGCCGAATAGCTGGTTAACTTGGCTTGGGTCTAGTTCTGGAATTAATCCTTGCGCTTCATTCAAGCCATCAATGATTGCCTGATTTTGATCAATAGCGTCTTCCAATTCTAGCTTTCTTGCCTCTTGCTCGTCAGTAAGATCGCCAGCGTCCAACAGCTTCCCATACTCTTTTTGGGCTAAACTTTGCAAATAAGTTATTGACCGTCGAGCCTGATTCATTGCCGACGCTCCTTTTTCAATCTGGTCTTCGCGAAGAGCAATTCCAGCCTTTCGGACACGCATAAGATTATGAACATTTTCAACATTCAATGCCAATTGTTGCCGCTTGAGATCAAACGATGGACCAATAAACCGGGTGGCCTCTACAATCTGCTTGGCACGCGCCTCATCTAACTTAATGCCAGAGTTGGTTCGCCGCACGTCGGCTTTTAGCTTATTTATCTCATATGGGATCTTGCTAGCGCGAGCTAGGTTTAGTAGGTCTGACGGTGATGCGTTGCCGTAAATCTTCAA
>RGUK01000439.1 GCA_010027825.1 bacterium | reverse complement strand
TTTGCGGTGCTGTGCCATCTTAGCTGCATTGCGTGATTGCGTTGATTTTGCTACAATCTTCTTGCGTGCGCCAGCAGCTGGGTTTGCAGCTTTTTTACGAGCAGCTCCCTTGGTGCCATGGGCCCGTTGAGCGTGCTTTTTCATGGCGCCCTTGTGGCCAGCATGAGCCATCACTTTGCTGTGGCGTTCCATCATACTGCTTTTGAAGTTTTGCAGAAGCTTGCCGAGTTCAGCGTCAGTGGCTGCTCCATCTTCTAAGAGTACGGAAACAATAGCGTATTCATTTGCTGTGCTGCGGTGCACTAATTGTACTTCAGCAGCAAAGCGGCGGTTTTCGATCAGGTGTTCGCTTGGTACTCGTAACAGTACGCCCTTCAGCTCGTAGGTCTTGCCGTTGGCATTGATGGTAGCCTTCCCCTTGTCTGCTCTGCTGACCAAGCCCTTAAAGAAGAGGGGGGACAGCTGGAAGTTAAGCTTCATCGTTGCTGGGTAGTTGAATGCCACTGCTTGTGCAGCTTCAGATTTTGCATCGATGATGAGATTACGGCGATAGCGCGCTTTGATGTTGCAAATTGTGTTTGTATAGCTGGCGTTGCTGCTGCAACGATTGGTGCTGGAGCAACAGGGGCAGAGGTTTGTGCAACGGCGGCAATAGGGGCTGCGGTGGCAACTACGCCAGGGCGTGCAGCCGCTCTTTTGGCAGCGCCTTTTTTGCGGAACCCAACAGCTTTGCGCTTGCGGTTTAAATTTTTACGGCGGGCAGCACCCGGTCTTTTCCGCTTAACTGCTTTTTTCTTTTGAACGGTTGCCGCAGTTTTCACTGCGGTTGCGGGTGCGGTTTGGCTGGCGGCGATTGCTATCCCGAAGGTAGCGCAGCTTGCCAGCAGTAACGCGCGCAATAGTGACATGTGCTTCATTCTCATCCCCCTATGGAAGGTAAACGGTTACATCCTACTCCCAAGGTAGTGACTTTGTTTTCTGTTTGTCAATAATTTAAGCCTCCCCTGGGAGTCGTTCGGGGTTGCTAGGAGTTTGCAGCGATTATGCCGTCCAAAAGCTGGTAGGCAGCGTAAAATAGAGCACGATTTTATGCAAAAAAGATGTTTTTTGTTTTCTATTTGTAAAATTTGCTGGGCTTGGTAAAGTTTAAATATCCTTAAAATTATGGTTATTTATGGGGGCATTATGAAAAAAGTCACTTTTTTAGCGCTTTTAGCGCTTGTTTTCAGCCTTGGGGCTGGTTTTTTGCAGGCAGCCGAGGCTGCATCAGATGACGAATTTAACAATCTGCCAGGGGTTATGAATGACCTTGAGCGTCCAGAAGCCGATGCCCAGGCGTCGGAGGTGCCTGAAGCGCCTGCTGCTAGCGCAGCGGTGAATGATTCGGCGCGGACCGATGACAGCATGTACACCGGTTGTGCGATCTGCTGTTCAGGATTTCGCAACGAGCCGACGCTTTCTTGCGCGAACGGTGAGGTGGCTCATACATTCCACGAAGCGTGCATTGCTCAAGCATATACTCGCCGTCCTGGCTGTCCTGTGTGCCGATCGTCCGTTCCCGGTGTGCCGGTAGGGCGTCTTGACCCTCGCTTCCTGTTTGAGGCTATCGACCGCCGTGCTGGGCAAGACGACACGATTGATCAGCTCATTGAGTATTTCCAGCTAGCGTTTGCGGCCCAAAACCGCGTCCAGCTTTTCGAGCGCAATAGAGAGGTGCAGGTGCCTCTTGATGGGCGTTTCTACCCGCGTCAGATGAATGCAGTGCAGTATGCGCTGTGGAAGCTGCCAGAAACTGAAGTGATGCGCGTGCTTGATCTGGATATAGATTTTGCAGCGGCGCTAAACCGTCGCATGCCCGGTTGGAACTGGACATCTCTAGACATTGCATGGCGGCTGAAGCGCTCTGTTCCTTTGCTCAGAAAGTTACTTGCCAAGGGCGCATTGGCAAACAAGCGTGCCCGCGATGATGAAGGTTGGTTGC
>RGUK01000438.1 GCA_010027825.1 bacterium | reverse complement strand
ACCAGGTTCTTCACGAAATCGTCCTCGTTGAACTCCGTGCTGCGGACCGCGAGGCCGGAGGCCTGGGCGATACCGAAGGCATTGGTGTTCATAGCGTAGAACCTCGAGCCGGTTACCTGTGCGTGCGGCACAACAGGTACGCCGTTGATGCGGATGGCACCAGAAGCATCGACAGCCACGGATGCAGGCACGCTGTAATCCGCCGGCTTGGTGAGCAGGAGGGTGGACCATGCTTCCCAGGTGGTCAGGATCAGATTGGCCTGCCCGAGACCCAGTTTGCCATGCTGTGCGAGGCCGTCGATCATCTTGGCAACCGTGAGGGTCTGCGAAGTCGGTTCCAGTCCTCGATCAGCGATTGCGACAGGTACGACTGAAGGAAAGGCAGGTCCTGCAGCATCTGACGGCTCACGCGGGCATAGCCGGCGATGAACGGTACAGACACATTAACCATCTCCACGTCGTAGTCAACCTGCGCTTTGCCGTTGCCTTCCGTCTGCGCACCGAAGGAACCCTCACCCACAGGCGTCTTGCCCCTCGGGAACGTCACGTTGCCAGTGGCGGTCGGCACGATGCGGAATACATCGTACAGGTGAGGCTGAAAGAAGGACCGCAGGATCGGGTTCTGTGCGTAGCTGATCTGGCTGGTGCCGGTCAGATTGTCGGTCATGGTCATGTTACCGACCACCTTGGTGCTAGCGAACGGACGCTCGCCACGGATGGCGTCGTAGTTCTCGGCGATCACCTCCATGACGGCGGCCTTCATATGCTCGCTGTTGGCCCATCCGGCCTTGTCAGATACACCGGCAGCCAGTTTGCCCGACTTGGCAGTGAGGGCCTCGACCTTGGCCTTGAGCTCGGCGATGCTTTCGCCCTTCTTGGCTGCATCCTCATTCAGCTGTGCAACGATGGCAGCATTCTTGGCGTCGAGGGCTGCAACCTCGCTGGCCACCTGGGCCTTCATCTCTGCCACCTTGGGCTCGAGTGCGCTAACGATGTCTTTTACTTCCACTGTATTAGTGTTTTGATGTTTTGTAAATCACTATATCCATTGCATCCTTCACCATCTTGGCGTAGTCCACAACCGGCGCAGGGTCTGCAGGTGCAGGAACCTGGGCGGCACTCATGTCCTCTATCAGTTGGTTCAGTTGCTTAATCTCTAGCATTAGCAGTTGTATCGTCTCATCTGTTGCGTCCGAGTGCTTGACAAACCTTTCAAGTTTCTTCACCCGCTCTACCCGCTGATCAAGTGACTTGACACCGAGCATCGGCGTGTATTCATTTGCACCCCAGGATGTCAGGCTAGACCCTTCGTACAAAGTTATGTCAAGCAGTTCGTTAGCATCCTTGCCCTTCTTTTGGTTGCGGATATTGAAACCAATGGAATGTTCCTTCACAAGGTCGGATTCAACCATCTTGAGGAAATCAACCCCAAGGTTGTGCTTACCTATCTGCGATTCGTAGTATAGGCCGTATTCATCCTCTTTCAGGACATTGATCTTGCCAAGGGGTTGCTTCGGGTCATGGTTCAACAGGTGCTTTACCCTGCCCTTCGGAAACCATTCGTCAATGCTGCGCTTGAACGCACCCGGCCGGATGATGTCGCCGTCCGCATCGACTATATTGAACGCAGAAAAATAACCCGTCACGATGCCCTGCTTTACATCGACATCCTTGACATCCTGCTGCAGTCTCTTATATCCGTAAATCATTGATTCATCTTTGTTGTCAATCGCCTGCAATTTAGTAATTGCCCAGTTAATGCCTGCATCGCCCCCCCAGGCATCCCACATGATACCTCCACATCCTTCATCATACGGAACGTCTTTGTTCTGTTGGTGACGCTTGAATGATGCCATCCGTGCGATGGTGTCACGGCTTAGCGGTTCTCTATTCGCCAACTGCCTGGCGCGTGTCCATCCAACTGGTGTGCCGCAACTGCTGCCGTTCTCTTCTTTGTATTTCAATGCACGCTTGGCGTTGTT
>RGUK01000437.1 GCA_010027825.1 bacterium | reverse complement strand
GACGAACCACCACCACCACCACTACCGCCGGCTTGACCTAAACCACCGCCAACAATGTTGTAATAACCACCACCGCCACCACCGCCAGTAGAAGTAATAGTTGCAAATGTACTGTCACTGCCGGGATTACCGTATGCGTCTGTACCCGGAGTGTTTCTTAGTGCGCCGCCAGCACCTACCGTAACTGTGTATGTAATACCTGCAGTGAGAACTAGTGGCGATTCTAAAGAACCACCGCCACCAGTAGCCGTGACTGAACATCGCAAACCACCAGCACCACCGCCACCGGCTTGGTGCGTACCGCCAGATGCACCGCCAGCGACAACTAAAAAATTTGTAACAATACCGCCAGCAAAAGGCGCACTAAGAATTTGCATGTTTACGCTTTCAAATTGCCGAGTGCGATCCATTCGTTCGTATCGATCTTGATACAAGTCGCAACGGAGAACTGATCGTTAGTTTTTAACTTTGAACCACTTGAACGAACCGTGACCGTGGCTGCAGGTGTGATTGTCACGGTTGCTGTGCCTGCCTGAAAAATGTTGATCTGGTCGCCGACCGAGAATGCAACAGTGGCGTTCGCTGGGATAGTGAATGCAACCGCGGTGCCTGAAGTAAAATTAACTAACTTGCCGACATCAGTGAGTGCTGCGGTGTACGCGGTTCCGGCTTGAGTATTCAGTGCGACGATTGAAGATGCCAAAATATTGGCGTTCGCCGCAGTGAAGACATCTCCACTAGTGAAACTTGGTCTTGTTGCCATATTGCTCCTATCCTAGCCCAACACCAACATCGTTGAGTTGGCTTGTGTCGAGTATGAATGCGGTCAAGAGTTGTGCCTGACCTAGTTTGAATGATATCCGATGATCAGACGGTGTGATGTCGTGCGAGACGGCTTCAATGAACACGGAATCGGTGCGCGACAATGGCAACCCTTGATCGTAGCGTTTCGTTACCGAGATAACATCGCCGACATCAAGTGTCAGGACGGTCGGCCAGAGTGCCGACCCGCAAGCGTTCAGGCTGGTTGAGATCTCGTCAAATCGGATCTTAGGTTCTTTGTATTTGTTGAGGATATTCTGAGCCAAGGCTGATCCAGCCGCCAAAGTATCTAGTGGCACATTTGAAAATGACAAAGTTTGCACACCGTACTGAGTTTGGCTTGCAGCATCCGACGCGACTTGTACTGCTGTGCCACCGTCGATATCTATCTGTACTCGATTAAATAAAGTTTCTTGACCGTACGCGACACCGATCGCCAAGATTGGAATCTCATTCGAAGCGGTACCGCCGAAAGAAGCGATAGCGGTTGAAAATGTGAATGAGATTCTTGGATTGAACTCAATTTGGTTTTTGCGGTTTGCAAATAGTCTGCCGTCTTCGGCGATGGCGACAGACTGCAAAGCCGACAAAGTGTTCGCGTTGTCCGCATAGGCAACTGTGCCACAGGTAGCGACACCTGTTGAGATGTCTCGGAGCGCGGTTGAGAAGTTAACTTCTGGTCTATCTAAGATCGCAGACACGCGAGTCGATGTGAGTTGCGATGAAGGGTTGAACGCAGTCAGCGAAGTGCGTCCGAGTTCGTATAGTGCGTCCGCTGATTGGATTGACGCGAACGAAAGGTTCGGCTGCTCATAGTTGATATCTAGGTCGGTGATTGCGCCGACAAACAGTTCGGCTGTACCGGCAAGAACCTTGATCGCTCGTCTCGGAGCCAAGTCAAATGATCCTTGATACCAGGCTGACGCGGTGTTCGCTGGATCAAACAACCGTCCAGAAGCCCGATCATCAGCCAACACTCGACAGGTGCCAGGTGAGAACTGATCGGTCTGACTGCCACGACCGCGCTGGATTGCCACCGATAGCACATATTGGGTTGCGTCCACGAAGTCGGTCGTGCCATCAAGTGTAGATGTGCCGTTGAGTGTTGAAGTGTCGAGGATGAATGCGTCAGCGACCGCGCCGACATCTAGCAGAACCGAATAT
>RGUK01000436.1 GCA_010027825.1 bacterium | reverse complement strand
CGCGCGTGATAAACAACTTTGCCGTTGCATTGTGGGATCGAGGGCAGATTGACAGTGCAATTTTGTATTTCAAGCAAGCCGTTGATAAAGACCCTTTCTATGCCGAGCCGCACGTTAATCTGGGAGCTATTTATCAAATGCGGGGGGATGACGCAAAGGCGCTTGAGCATTACAGCCGGGCTATGGAAATTGGGGAGGGGCATCCACAATTATTTAACAACTTAGGGATGTTGCATGTTAAGCGGGGCGCGCTTGAGGCTGCGGAATTATGTTTCAAGCAGGCGATCGCTTTACGTGATACGACTGCCAATGCCTATCTTAATTTGGGAAGGCTTTATGAAGCATTAGGTCGGTCCGAGGAGGCGCTTGCCGTCTACTACCAGGCAACCATGCAGCGTGTTGCTACCCCCGAGTTGCTGTATGCTTACGGCTCATTGGCATACCGCAACAATCACCTTTTTGTAGCAAAGCAGGCGTTTGAGCGCTTAGACCTTGCCTATGAACACACCGCTTTTATGCTCGGCTCCTGCTACTATCAGGAAAATAATTACAAGCAGGCTGCGCGCTGTTTTGAACAGGCATACAAAAAAGACCCTCTCAACCTTTCTTGTATTTACAATTATGCCCAGTCACTCAAATACGCTGGTCGTTACAGAGAGGCCGCAAATATGTATGAATTATGCATGACGCATGAGCAAGAGTTTCCTCATGTAGCACTGCACCGAATTACCTGTCTTGAGCGTGATGGCCAACGGGAAAAGGCGCGGACGCAGCTGCAGGCATTGCTACAGCGCCCGCTGGCACCTTCAATTGCGGCAGATGCACTTGCCCTTCATAAACAACTAACAACCTGCTAGGGGAGATACATGATTTCAGAATTAACCCAGTGGCCCGCAAAACTTGAACAAGGAAGGGTGCTAGCTGAAGATCTGGTCAGCGCTCATTCTTTCGTACTTGCGCCCTACAACAAAATTGCTTTTGTGGGGATGGGCGGCTCTGGCATAGCGGGCAGGATTTGCAAAACGCTGTTGGAGCGCTATTCAGACATGCCGGTCGTGTTAGTTGATAGCCCTACTGTCCCTCATTCAGTTGACGCTAACACGCTAACTTTTGTTATCTCCTACTCTGGAAACACCTGGGAAACATTGGACGCCTTTGCAACCTTGGTCAAGCGGGAGGTACCGCTCGTGGCTTTTTCGCACGGCGGTCGGCTTGAGCAGGCGGCTTGCCGTCTGCATGTACCTCACGTCCAGCTGCCGCTTTCGCTCCAGCCGCGTACAGCCCTTGGAGTATTTTTGGGCCTCTTTGTTACGTTATTTTGCAAACGTGGCGTGAAGCAACTTGCATCTGTGGTAGCTGATTGGGAAAGCATTGCTCGCCAGATGATGCCCCACTGCGTGGAGGAGGGCTGGTTCAAGCCAGCACTCGATTTTTTGCAGGGGCGTGAATTTTTCCACATCTGGGGGGTAAGCGATGATGCCGGCATGGCGGCCTACCGGGGGGCTACACAATTCAATGAGAATGCTAAGGTGCAAGCAGTTTTTGGGGCTTTTCCCGAGCTGGCGCATAATTTGCTGGTGGGCTTGGAACAGTTTACTGTCCGTCCGGGGGTGCTCTGGTATCAGACGTCGTTTCAGTCTGAAAACATGAAGAATGGCATTCAGGCACTTCATGACATGCTGCACACGGCAGGGGTTGACCTTTACAAAGTGCCTGTTTTCGGGGATACTTTTGAGAGTCAGTTTTTTTCCACGATCATATGGACCGACTTTGCGTCATTTTATCTGGCCAAAGCGCGTGGCGTAAATGCCGAGCGGGTACGGATAATTGAAGAGCTCAAACAGCGGCAACAATCAAGTGGCATTTTGGTAGAGGTTTGACGATGAAAAAAGAGATTCATCCAGAAGTTCATAATGTAACAGTTCGCTGTGCATGTGGTAACAGCTTTGACACTATTTCGACCCAACAACGTTTGGAAGTCGACATTTGCTCCGGCTGCCACC
>RGUK01000435.1 GCA_010027825.1 bacterium | reverse complement strand
CGACTGCGCGAGCGTCCAAGCAAACACGACCTTCTTCTACGAAACCATAGAAGCCTGTCTTATCTTGGCGAGCAGCGTAGAACTGATCATCTGGAAGAACAGTGAATGTTCCACCACTTTCAGCTTGACGAGCTACTGGACGTACAAATGCATCACGAGTACCATCAACAGCTAGGATTAGCTCTTGACTGGCTGATGTAAATGATCCGTAGTAACCTAGGCTACTAGTATCGCTAGTTGGAGCAGAAGCACTGTTCCATACAGTAGCGAATAGATCATTATATCTTTGACTCTTGCCAAGCTCTAGAAGTTCATGGATAGTAATTCCATAAATTTCTTCTGTGCCTGCACCACGATAGATATCTTCACGAACACTATTTGGTACTGAGCTTTGAGCTGTTCCACTTGTTGGGAATATTGGGTTATAAGCAAATGCTCTGATAGCAGCTTTAACTTCTGGACTGACATAGATATCAGTTACGCCACGAGCTTCTGTGGTGGTGCCACCAGCAAAAGATTGACTAACTCTCTTCATGCGAGTCAAAAGATTATTAAGATCTGCTAGAGTAAAATTAGCAGCTGCAGCAGGACCGTCAACAACGTGACGAAGACTGCCTGTAGAACCAACAGAAGCGGCTTTACCGTTCTTTGTGGCTGCTTCAGCTACTGCTTTGAGAACTACGGCCCAAGCATTACGTTCTTGTTTGATAAGAACTTCTTGAGTCATGCGCTCGATAGCTTTACTTACTACATCAAGGCGGCTCTTACGAGCATAGCGCTTGTGGAAAGAAACTGCACTATCTAAACGATAGGTGCTGAATTTCATCTCTTGTACTGGAACATCAACTGTAGAAGTTGGAAGACCACCTGCTACATTTTGACTCCAAACTGAGATAAGACCTGCATCTTCGTTGTAGTATAGATCTAATGGGATAGAAGGACTGTCGTCTTCATCGAATGCCATATCTGTATAGAGGGCAGAAGATAAAGCAGTTTCATTTAGAACCTTTTGTACAACTGGTCCGACAAAAGCTGCGAAAGCTTCTAGAGCTTCGCGGCTCTCTGTGCCATTACGAGAACCCATTGCTTTAATGAGTTCGACTTGCTCTGGTGTATTTTTTAGTTTTAACTTCATTTCAAATTTCTCCTTAAAATTAGAGCTCTAGTTTGAGCAGAGCAAAGCCATCAGAATCAGTAGCTCCAAGGAACTTACCAATTTCTGTACGACCAGCAGGAACTGTTGCAGCACCAGAAATTGTTCCGTTGCCATTTGCAAAAGCTTTATGACCAGCGCTAACAGCGGCTACCTTGTAAAGAAGCTACCTTGTAAAGAACAAGACCTTTGGTTAGAACTGGAACTGCTTGACCAGAAGCTACGGCGCTGAGTTCAGCAGCACGAGCTGGCTTATAAATTAGATATTCACCGTTATCGTCAGTTAGACGAACATCGTTTAGAACGACGCCAAGAGGAGCAGCATCACCTGTTCCTGCTTCTGTAACGCGTGGTGTTAGAACATGATATTGACTAACTGTGCCATTATAACTTGCAGCATGTGGATTTGCTACAGGGGTAATGCCACCATTAGCATCAGTATTTGACCAACCAGTACTTACTTTTACAAGTGTTCCTTTGTTGGTTGTGCCATCAAACGCAAACAAATTGACGACATCGTGTTCGTCATAGCTGCGAAATGGCTTAATTAGTGTTGTACTTGAGCTGTATGCCATATATTTTTTCTCCTATATTATGATACGTTGAAACCTTCGATGCTAAAAGCTTTCTTGTACCTCTCGTACAAGGAAGGTTCATTAGCAGTGGCAGTAACAGGAACATCGGTTACCTGTTTAATGCCATTGTCTAAAGCTTGATTGACTACTTCTTTTGCATCAGAAGCTTTGATTTCAACTTTAGCTACTACTTCAGTAGCCATAGCTTTTTCTTTTTCTTTCATTTCAGCTTCTTTTGCCATCTTTGCTTTTTTAGCAGCCTTACTTTTTTCTTTCATAAG
>RGUK01000434.1 GCA_010027825.1 bacterium | reverse complement strand
TTAGCGAGCCTTGCATTGTGACTCCTAATATAGATGTCGAGCAAATTCTGTAACCGCCTTGGATCTTTTGTGGTGCACCACGTCCGACGTGATAGGCGCTTAATACGGTCGCGAATCATTGCGCAATTGTGGTTCAGATAAAACAACGGATCATTGCCGCCCTTTTTCAATTCACCCTGGCCCACAACACAAGCGCGGCGACTTAAAAATGTTTCGTGCTGTGCTTTGGGAAATGCGTTTTTGATTACATGTGGGTAACGCGGACACTGATCTGATTTTAGCTTCGAGAATTTTATTCTAGGGCCTGTCCCGCTTTTGGCTCATTCATAGTAATCGTCTAAAATGACATCAAATTTGGATGATTAGCTGGAGATAACCCGATGCTGCGTTTGATGTTGTCCGAACTGCTTTGGTGCCGGTTGCTTGAGGCAATTGCCGATACTCGTGCTTACCGAACAGAGAATCTGAGAATGTCGGTTGAGGGAATACTTTGGCGGTTTCGAACTGGTGCCCCTTGGCGGGATTTGCCCGATCAGTTCGGGCCTTGGAAGACTGTGTTTAATCGATTTGATCGTTGGTCAAAGCTGGGAGTTTGGGCGTCGCTATTCGATCTAATCCGCGGCGAACTGGACGACGAATGGAACTTTATTGATGGCACTTACGTCAAGGCGCATCAGCATTCCAGCGGTGGCAGTGACACTCCGGAACAAAAAACAGTCGGTCGATCTCGGGGCGGCAGCACCACGAAAATTCACATGTTGACTGATGCTCATGGTAATCCGAAGACATTCGATATAACTACTGGAAATACTCACGATGTCTCTGCTGCCCCAAATCTTATCCAACAGTCGACTGGAGAGCACATAATTGGCGACAAAGGTTATGACTCAGAGGAACTACGCAATCAAATCCTTAAGCAGGGGGCGACGCCGCATATTCCAAGGAAGTCCAACAGCGCCAAACCGAATCCTCACTTTGACAAGGAACTTTACTATCATCGGCACTTAGTCGAAAATCTATTCGCAAAGCTGAAGCATTTCAGGTCATTCGCAACTCGTTACGACAAACTGACGAGGAATTTCAGCTCCACGGTTTCGATCGCCTGCATAATGATATGGTTAAGGCTCGGCTCAGCTTAAGACTGACTGCTGAAGTTTGTAAAGATGTGCGGCGACTTGATCGGCGATAATCATGGCTCTTGAAGTATCGGCCAGCGCATTGATCTCTAATGCAGCCTGAACTTCCCTCAAACTTCCAAGGGCGATTCCAAAGTGTTTTGACTTCTGTTTCTTCGAAGGAAGTCCGGCACCCTCGGCAACATTCAGCACAACACTGCTTGCTGCCCGTAGTGCTTGATCTCGCAGGTGTGATGGCCAATCCAATTGCTCAACAACACGATAAAAGTCCTTTGAAATTTCATAGGTCCGAAAATTCTTCATCAATCCCGCCCTTATCTGTGTTCTGGACAGCCAACCGCTGCAGTTACCGGCTCTCAGGCTACAAAACCGCATACTGCATCAGTCCAGTAACAGTTACAGGACTGTAACCGGAGACCGAAGGGACATCTGAAGTCAGGTTTCGGTAGCTGTTAGCCGACCAGCAAACAGGGACAGGCCTTAGTTGTCCATTCCAAATTGTCGAGGGCAAAGCTGTTTACTTCCTGATAACTGGGGTCAACTGGTAAATGGTAGGAGCCAATCGGTTGCGCGGCAGCAGTATGCGAAGCTAAGCCGCCCGAGATAGCTAAGACTGCAATTGTTGTAAAAAGGCCAACCCTGCTTCTCATTCTCTTTCCCCCTGAAATGCGACTTGTCATGTTGTTGCCTCAATAGAGGTACCAAAATTCGCAGCGAGTTACAAAACCGGTTTGGCTATGGGTGCGATGCGTATTTGTTATCTCGCCTCAACCGATCAAAACGCAATTTTCGAATTCAATTTACCCACCGCTGATGCGGATGCGAGGACATGGGCTAACCGCTGGCTTGAACTTGGCCAATGCTCCACTGCTA
>RGUK01000433.1 GCA_010027825.1 bacterium | reverse complement strand
CATATCCGGAGGCGCTTACCCATGCGCTTGAGATTTTTCCTAACCTCGAGCGATCGAACGTGGCTGTTCCTGATGCACAAAGCGTCGGGGCTTGCGGTTACGCCGCCTGGCTGGCCGGCAAGACGGTTGAAAAAGTGGAACCGTATTATCTTAAGACGCAGAACTTTGCGATCAGAGCGCCGCTTATTAAACATTAAGCGAACGCACGGCTCCAACCAGCAGCTGCACCGCATCTTGCGTGCGCAAGATGCTGGGGCCAAGTGCTACGGCGGTATGGTGTAATCCCTTCAATAAATTTTCTTCAGCAGTGCTAAAGCCCCCTTCTGGCCCGATAAAAACCCTGACTGCAGCAGGGGCATCAGCGAGCAGGTGCAAGGTGCTTAGCAGGGGAGCCCCAGCGGGCTCTGCAAGCAGAGTATGTCCTGCGTGGGGAGTTGCTGCCTGCGCAAGTGGAATCGGAAGATCGAGTCTTGGCCGTGCAAATTGCTTGGCCTGTTCGCATCCTGCAACCATGATGCTTTCTAGGCGCGAGAGCAGGGAGGCTGTAAACCAGGGGCGATGAATGCGCTCGGTGAGCAGGGGGGTGATACGCGTAACACCAAATTGGGCAGCGCTATAAAGAATGTGTTCAAAGGCTTCCCGCTTTGTAAGCCCAACAAGTAAATGCAGTTCTGGCGCGCGGGCTTGAACAGGGTGGGCGCGTGTGACCCTGCCGACAACCACGTTTTTTTTGCCGGTGGTTAGAGTCACCTCTACGGCGACGGCGTCATCAAATAAAATGACGGACTCCCCTTCTTCCAGGCGCAACACTTGGGTAAGGCGGCGCCACAATTCCTCGTTGGGGAGGTGCAAGGAGCTACCTGCGGCTATAGGAGTAGGCAGAGCTGATGTATGCAAGGCGAAAAGGTGCTTACCGCTCATATCAATTAGGCCGTAGCCTCTTCTTGCTGCTTGCGATGAATTAGATAGATGGCTACCACGCCCGCAACGGCAGCAGTGATGTAAAATGCTTTGTTCTGTTCCCATTCTTCAGCAAGAACAACACGCAGCAGCCCAACTGCGGTGCGTACCTGCGCAATGAAGGAATCATCCATCAGGAGGTCGGCATCGTCAATTTCCATAAGCGCATCGTCCAGCAAGGCATCGTCGCCCGCTGAAAGATCCTGTTCAGTGTCAAAACCTTCTTGCTGGGGGGCATTAGCGTCAACGTAGAGCGAATCAGCAATAGGCGGAACCGCTGCAGTTGCTGCTTGAGCTGGCATCGTCCAAAGGTTGGCAAGTGTGAAAGCCAATAGTAGTCTATAAAACATGCGTATCTCCATAAAAGAAGCAGTCTCTTTACCTTTCAAACTGCCTTTTTCTAGTATCGTGTATGAAGTATAGCGTCACAGGGGACCTTTGTAAAAAACGTGATGCAAAGAGGGGGCTTCATGGACAAACCCACCATGCTGGTGGTCTTGGATGGCTTTGGTTACGCGCCACCAGGCCCTGGCAATGCCATTTCTCTTGCCAATATGCCATTTTGGAGCCATCTCCAGCAACATTATCCGCACCAGCTGCTAAAAGCGGCGGGATGTGACGTTGGCTTGCTCCCAGGCAGCGTTGGTAATTCTGAAGTTGGCCATATGACCTTAGGGGCTGGCCGCGTTGTGCCGTCTTCGCTTTTGCTGTTTGAACAACTAATTGCCCAAGATGGTTTAACAACACACCCTGCCCTGCGCGCCTGTCTTGAGCGCTTGCAGCAGACAGGGGGGCGCCTTCACGTCCTTGGTTTGCTTTCTGATGGCGGGGTCCACAGCCACCAACGCCATGCGTATGCTCTGCTTGAAGTGCTCTCTAAACTCAGCAACACACCGATTTTTGTGCATCCTATTTTGGACGGGAGGGATGTGCTGCCCAAAAGCGCCCAGCACTACTTGGAAGCGATGGAGGCCGTCTGCAAAACACTTTCCCATGCGCAAATTGTTTCTGTTCAAGGGCGTTTTTATGCCATGGACCGTGATAATAAT
>RGUK01000432.1 GCA_010027825.1 bacterium | reverse complement strand
GCCGGCTGACTAGGGAGCTGTATCCTGGCTGTCGGATATGCGAGGACGATGACGGCCAGCTTGTGGTGTACACAAACGCTGCCGTGGAAATGGGGGGCGAGGTCGTTGAGTGGCACCCGGAAGACGAGGACGAGTACCAAGCGTGGAAAGACAGACACCCGGAGGTGAGATCATGAGCGACAAGAAACAGGAGGCGATGTGGACGCCGCGCAAGTTGGCTAAACTTGCCGGCGGTTACGGCAACGCCTATGCCGACATTCTGTCGGATGACCTGTGTATCCGACTGGCGTACGCGCGTATTGCTATGTGGCTATCGGAGCAGGAAGAGGCCAGCCTTGGAACGCTAGACAAGGCGCGCGCGGCCATGGACATCCTGTCCGAGGAGTGGAACCAAGAGGCTGACCTTCCCACCAGAGAGGAGTACGAATGACACGCGAACAAGAACTGCTGGCCAGCATCCGGTCTGTCCTTGCCAACTGGAAGCACCTCGTGTCGGCGTTGGAGAGTAGTCCGACGTTGACCGAGATGGCAATAGCCTACAACTGCGGGCTGTTGATGGACGAGATCGACGGGGTTCTTCACAAGGAGGTGAGCTGTGGCAATGATGGACATCTGGGGCGAGACCCAGGTTGAGACGGCCATTCGCCTACTGGTCTGCGCGGAGCGGTTGATCAAACCCTTCCGCGACCAGGATGGCGAGTGGGGTAAGGTGTACGAGCAGATCCATAGGTTCTTAAACGAGGAGTGCTAATGGCTGAACTGATCAACATGCCGCCCTCATGGACGGGCGAGGGCGACGTTCCCGAAAGCAAGTGGGCTGTGGTGTACCGCGACGAGAGGGAACCGAGCCTGCCTGAGTATGTATGCATTGTGTGGGAGAGCAGGCGTGAGGGCGGCAAGTCGATCCGAGAGAACATCGCCACGCTTTGTTCTTTTGCCTCTGCCTCCGAGTCTGCTTGCAAGGCAGTGAAGGCGGCGCGCAAGTGGTGCGGCCTACACGGCATTCAGTCAGAGAATGTGTACTACTGGGGTGTTGTCCGAAGGAATTAAGGAGTTGAGTAATGGCTAAGAAAGGCGACGTTGTTTATGTGGACGCGAAAGTCTTTGTCGCTTCTCGCGTTCCTAGCGGTGTGTTGGTGAAGTGTGAAGTGCTGGAAGACAGCGGCCCATCGCAGACTTACATCACGAAGGCCACGGGCGGGGGCGGATCGCCGCTCTATGTATTCAACAACGAATTGAAGGAGGCAGTCGATGGCTAAGAAGAAGGGCAAGATTGCGAAGGATGCGCAGGCAAGAAACATGGACCGCGCCGATGGCATGGACGAAGAGACAATCGAAACCAACCTGGCCGGCTTGCACTTCATGGAGAAGATGGTGCAGGCAATCCTTTCGATGAAGGCCAAGATCCGCAGGATGCAGGACGAGCGCGGCTTCACTTGGAACGCTTGGGCTGGTTCGTACTTTGTTGATGAGGTGTTGGCCGAGGTTGGCCACTGCGAGGAGGAGAAGTGATGAGTGAACGCCAACTTAGACCTGACGAAGAGACTGAAGCTGCAATCTGGGCGGAGGGCACGCAGTACACCAAGGCCGACATCATGCGGGCGTACCGTACCCACCTCGCCGGACAGCCAGAGCCTCTGGACATCCAGTCCTTCTGTCGGCTGGTGCTTGGGATAGAAGATGCAACCCCAAACAAGGAGGTGATGTGATGATTAACCTGACCGTGATCGACCGTGGCAACCACTGCGAAATCCACCAGGGGGATGCCATCGCTGCGGATTATGTGGCTAGCAAGCGACTTGCCACGCTGTTCGCTGCTGCCCCGGAGTTGCTGTATCAACTGAAGACTGCCACCGCCTTGCTCGCAGAGCATGGGCTGTTCGACTGGGAGAGCGATGGGGGCGACAGCTATCAGGACATGGAAACCGCCATCCGCCTGGCAGAAGGGAGGGAGTGATGAGTGAACGAACGAACCGCGGCCTGTCGGCCGATGCTGTTACTGGGCGGAGGC
>RGUK01000431.1 GCA_010027825.1 bacterium | reverse complement strand
ACTTAACGTATCTTTAAAAGGCGTTGCCAACGGATTGGCAGAACTAGATGGATCGGGCCGCATTCCCTCTGCACAACTACCAGCAATCGCACTAACTGACGTTCATGTAGTGGCTAACAACGCTGCTAGAGATGCGTTGTCGGTCGAGGAAGGTGATGTTGCAATCGTTTCCGGCGACGGAAAAAGCTACATCTACGACGGATCTGCATGGCAAGAGCTAAGTGCTGCTGGCTATGTTTTATCGGTCAACGGTCAAACTGGTTCGGTCACTTTAGACAGTGATGACGTATCAGAAGGATCTTCCAATCTTTATCATACTTCGGCTCGCGCTCGTAGTGCTGCCGTTGTTAATTCTTCTTCGGGTAGCGAAAATGTCTGTTTCTGCTGCTAAGTCTCACGTTCAAAGCGAAATTAACGCTTTAGACAGTGATGATATCGAAGAGGGCGTAAGCAATCTTTATTTTAGCAACGCTCGCGCAAAAAGTGCTGCAATCGTCAATAGCTCAAGCGGAAATGAAACCGACCAAGGTATGTCTGTTTCTGCTGCAAAAAGCTATATTTCTGGCGAGATCAACGCTCTTGATAGCGACGATATCGAAGAAGGAAGCTCTAACCTCTACTATACCAGCGCAAGAGCCAACACCGACTTCGACACTCGTTTAGCTACAAAATCAACCAGCAATTTAGCCGAAGGAAGCAATCTTTATTATACTTCTGCTCGCGTAAATGCCGATTTTGATACTAGACTTGCTCTAAAATCAACTTCGGATGTTGCTGAAGGATCGAACCTCTACTATACAACGGCCAGAGTAAACTCTGATTTCGACACTCGTTTAGCGTTGAAATCGACCTCTGACCTAGCGGAAGGTGCAAACCTTTACTATACCCAGGCTCGCTTTGACTCCGCTTTTGGCGGCAAGTCGACCTCGAACTTGGCTGAAGGTTCAAACCTTTACTATACCCAAGCCAGATTCAATTCTGCATTTTCTGCAAAATCGACCACAGATCTAGCCGAAGGTGTAAATGAATATCACACTACAGCACGCGCTCGTTCGGCTGCGGTGGTTAACTCTTCAAGCGGATCTGAGACAGATCAGGCTATGAGCGTAAGTGCTGGAAAAGGTTATAGCGATGCCGCTAAACTTCTTGCACAAAAACTCATGGGGCCTGTCAATGTTGTTAGCGCAAATCTCTCTCTAACAGACAGCCATAAGTTCTTGTCGGTTGACTGTTCGGGCGGTGCTAAAACATTAACACTTCCAAGCACAAGCGGTCTTACCGCCGGAAGAGTGTACATTGTAAAAGATAAAACAATGTCGGCCTCTTCAGTAAACTACATTCGCGTTCAGCGTGAAGGATCGAACGGCGAAAAAGTCGATGGCCAAAACTACTACGATATCAAAGTAGCTGGCGAGTCGATCCAAGTTATGTGGGATGGAAGCGACTGGTTAATCTGCTAAAATAAATTATCCCGAAGGGGGAGTTTTCTCCCTTCGGGGTTTTTTCAAGGAACTAAATAACATGGCTTACAAACCACCTTCCCAGAGTGTTGTCGATAACGAAACCGGATCTATTCCCTCATCCGAAGCGGTTTTTGAGGAATTAAAGCTCAAGGCTAACGCAAGCCTCAATAACCTGTCGGTAACAGGTAGCGAAAATCAAGTGTTGAAATGGTCAAGCGGCGCTCCAACGTGGGCAAGCGCACCGGCACCAAGCCCATTAGCTCAGACCACAGTTTCGCTAACTGACGCAGCAACAATCACAGTCAATGCCGCATCAGGAAATATTTTTAGAGTTACTCTAGGCGGCAATCGCACTTTAGGAAATCCTACTAATGCAACGGACGGACAAATGTTGCACTTTGAAATTAAGCAAGATGGCACTGGCGGCAAAACGCTTGCCTTTGACACTAAATATCGCTTTTCAGCCGATGTCACTACGCCTACGCTTTCGACAGGCGCAAATAAATTGGATAGAATACTATTCATATACAGATCAGCAGACGACAAATTTGATTGTTT
>RGUK01000044.1 GCA_010027825.1 bacterium | reverse complement strand
CCCGAATGCGCATTCGGGGCTCAACGTGGAACCGCTTATTTCGTTATCAGCGCGCCGAGCGGACAGCAGTACGCTGCGTCTTGCGCAGCACGTACCCGCCGGTCAGCCGCTCGCGGCAGCTCTCGACGTTGCGGTCGTGCGTGACTACCAGCCGCTTCTGCTGCTGGCACGCCCCGTTAGCACAACTAACGTGCCGCTCGCCGCCGAAAGCCGAGACGACAGAGAAAACCACGACCGCAAAAGTAAACACTGCCTTCATGTTACAGTCCTTTTTAAAAAGTTACCATCCATGTTTAACCAAAACTAACGCTACATAGCGCGAACCAACAATCGTCAATCAACCGTATCAACAAGCTTGCGTTCTTTTTGCAACGCGTTCCGCAGAAAACGTACAATTTGCGGCAAGCACTTCATCACATCGTTAACAATTACGACGTGATTTTCGCCATATTGCTTTTTAAACTTTTTGGCGTATTCCGGCGACACAACCGCAAACGCGTTCAAGTTTATCTTAAGTCGCTCGCGCACAAACCGGCATACGCTCGCCACGTGCTTTTCCGCGGCATCGCCGCTGTAGCCGTGGCCGCTGGGCAGTCCGTCGGCAATAACGAACATATACTTGCGTTTTGCGGGATCTTGCGCCAACCGCTTCGCGACATCTTTGACAGCATAGCCGTCGTAGTTATTTGCGTGCGCAGAAATACCGCCGAGGTTTTCAATCTTGTCCAACGTCGGCGTGTAATGTTCGAAGATCGTCATATCCGCACTGCCGCGGTTGGCCGTGTGTCCGTACACATACAACCGCACGCCGCTGATCTTCTTCAAAGCTTCTGCGAGCACGATACACAAATTTCTGGCGCGTTCAATCTTTACACCGCTCATACTGCCTGACTGGTCGACAAGAATACCGACAGCCACGTCCGGTAACCGCGACGTTGTTTTCTGAGTCCAAATATACTCAGAATCGTAGCGGAGTTTGTGTAAGCTTCCTTCATCCAGGTCGCCCGAGCGCATGCCAAACGCTTCAGCCACGCGTTTGCCGGCCTGAAACTGCAATACGTTGCGCACCCGCTCGATTGCGCCTCGATACTTTTTACGCACTTCTTTAATTTTTGCCCACGAATTATATTCGCAAGAGCGGCGACCTTCAGTTTCTAGCTTAGTCGTCGGTTTGGCGGAGTTGTGGCTCAAATACGCCACATACTCTTCTTCCGGATCGTTGCGCGACTCGTCATTAACTTTGCTGATATTTTCGCCGGTCAGAACGGTTGTATCGGCTTTTACGGTTTCGCCAAACAACTGCTGGTCAACAGAGTTTATTTTGATCTGCTGATTTTTCAGCTGCTCTGCAAATTCTTTGCCGGCAGTTTCAGCGTTTGTAATTTCTGCAGTTTTATTTTCTTTGTTGCCGTTTAAATACTTTGCTAATATTTCAAACAATTTTTGCATTTCGATCGGTAAGCTACTTATAGCCTTATCGTCGCCTTTGTCCAACTGTTGCAGCAGCGCTTCCAACGTCGCGCCGCCGAGCTGTGCAATAAGCGCGCTAAGCGCGCTTGACGGCCCGGCTGCGCTGCCGTTACTGACGCTTTCCGCCGTCGGCTCGATCATTCGCTCGCGCGCCTCGGCGTCATCGGCCTGAGAAAGAAGGCGAGTAAAATCTATCGCGCGGCTTTCGCAATCCCAACGGCGCGTTAGCCAATTAAATGATAAGTCAGTGTAAAGTTTGTGACGAAGACCGTACGATTGCGCGTGCGTTTTGTTTAACACTGTCTGCAGCCCGCTGCTCGACCGCACCGCATCAAGTTTGCTTTCAATGTTCACGCGGCAATCTGCCGCGACGCTGTTTGCGCCCTCAACTATTCGATCCCAGTGCGCTAACGCTGTATCTATGATTTTTTGAGCGTCATTAATTTCTCCCGCCATTTCTGCGGCGGCAGGGTCTTTCGCTAATTCATGATTAAGTTCAGTCAGTTTTTGCTTTTCTGCCGCCGCTCTAGCCAATATTTCGTTTGAAATTTTGGCTGTAGCCTCAAGCAAATCACCAACTTTTTGCTTTTCAGTTTTTCGAGCGGCGCGCATATTGGCTTTAGCTAATTTGCGCGCAGCGTTGAGTTGCTCTAAAAACTTTTTAGCATAATCTGCCGCCAGTTCCGCGGGCACGCCATTTGGCGACGTTTGAATGGTTTTCAAACATTCGTCAATAACGTCAGGAGTTTTTGGCGCACTACGTGTTTGTTCGATCGCTTCAACACCGGCCGGTCGGCGAGCAAATTCTCGGCGCAGGTCTTGGGCAATTCCGTGCGCAATACTATTTACGTCGGAGGTGCTGCCTTCTTTCTCTAACGCTTCTTTTATAGCTTTAGCCGCGGCATCAAACTTTTTCAAAAGCCGTTCGCCCGCTGCGCCGTGCTGTATTTTCTCCAGTAGCTCGCGTAAATTCTTTTCGTTATTTTCGCAACTCGCGCCCGACGCAGCGGCTGCTCGGTCGGTATCGTGAATTGCGTGCCCAAACTTTGACAACATATTTTTCAATGCTGACTTTGAACTGTCTTTGGGCTTAACGAGATTAACCGCAAAATTCAAAATTTCTGTTAGGGTCTTAGCTATATCGCCGTCTGGCGTTTTGCCGGTAGCGAGCAAATGCGCACGCAATGCCGCGATAAGCTTTTGGCAAATTTCCAACAAATTTTCTGGCAACACTTCTGCGTCGAGGTGCGCCCGGGCAATAGCATCAATATCTTCGGCCAGCGGCAATTGTGCTTCGTCGGCTAAGGAGTTGTAACTCAGCGCGCCGACAATCGTTTCCAGATTGTTTAGCTCGCCAGATAGGTTGGCTTTAACCGCTTCAAACTTTTTGGCGTGGCGAATAAAGTACGGTGTAAACCCGTTCCAATCTTTAACAATCTTCTTGCGGGCGGCGCGCATAAGCAAACTTTTGGCGAGCATGCCGGCAAGATAACTATCCGCAACTGATGCCGAAATATTCTCAATGTCGGCCGCGTTTAGGTCGGCCATTGGTTTCGGCGGGGCGTCGGGATTGAACGGCGCCAACCGGAGTAACATATGTGCGGCGGCACCGGAAATACTGGCCCCGGTTTGATTAATTTTTTCAATTACCGTTTCCGCAATATCCTGCGCAAGCTGCACGCGAAGCAACACAAATCCAGTTAACTCATCGACAATTCGATCTTCGTCTTCCGGAGTTTTTGTGGCTACCAGATCGTCGGGCGATACGAATACTACGCGGCGCTTATCGCTGTTTAGTTCTGCGCTAGGACCGTTACTATCGTATCCTTGGCTAAACTGCACAACAAAATCTTGCCGCGCGCTCGCGCTCTTATCCACTAGCGTATTTGCGCTACGCGTTAAATTGCGCAACGCGCGGATTGCCTTATTTTTTGCTTCGTTATCGGCATCGTACAAATAACGGCTGAACGTCGACCGAAACAGGCTAGACGGCGAATAATCCGTAAGCCGATCATACTGAAAACTATCGCGCTGATACCACGCGTCGCCAGCGTCGTAAATTGAATCTTCGTAATGATACGGCCGCGGGCTGACGTAATTGGCGCTTCGGCTTCTGCGGCTGGACTTTCCGTTCCAGCCATAACCACCGTAATCGCTGCTCGAATATCCGTCGTATGTCAGTTCGTCGTTTACCGGCCTGTAATCCGGATTCGGCCGAGGGCCGCGCGGCTTCTCAGCCTTGCGCGGTTTTTCGACCCCGTCGTCGTCATAGTTGTCCCACAATGAGTCGCGGGTTGACATCAACTAGGCACCTTTCTTTTCGTTGCTAATCTTATCGGCGGCCTGCGCGGCAAAAAGATCGCCGAACTTGCCCTGAATAATGCTCTGAACCTTAGTGCGCTCGCTATCGTCCTCGCCGTCGGGCGAAAAGTGATTCGTAATCGTAAACTCCAACGTATCAACGCCGCCGATTGCGAAATCGTGCGCCGCGGCGATTAGCTGACGCGTCGACAGGCTTTCAGTGAGCGAGGCCGACAGCCCGGTAGAGTCCTGCCGAATCTTGTTGGCCATCTGCACCAGACGCTTGGCAATATCAGCATTCACGCCAGTGCGGTTAACCAGCAAACGAACCTCGTCATTTTCGCCGAGGTACGTCAGCTCAACCGCCCGAGGAAACCGGTCGCGGACAGCGCGGTCCAGCGACGATGTGCCGGTGTAGCCGGCGCCTTCGTTCATCGACGCAAAGAAAACAGTTCCCGGCCCGACAACAATCTTGTCGCCGCGCTCCTCAAGATACGTAAAACGCCGGGCGTCGAGAATCGGCATGAGCGTATTGAGCAGATTCGGATTAGCGCGGTTCAGCTCGTCGAGCAGAATAACGTGATTGCCGGACTGCACCGCGCGAACAAACTGGCTTTCGTGCCAGTAAACCGTACCGTCCCGAGCCGTCTTGTAGCCGAACCAGTCGCGGGCTTCGCGCAAATTTGCGCAATCCATAATCAGCAGCGGGCGGTTATGCCGCGCGGCGAACTGAATCGCAAGCTCGGTTTTGCCGCAACCGTGTGGGCCGATCAAATTAACATTTTGCGGGCACTTCTTGCTCGAAACTTCCAGAATCTTGAAAAGCTTTTCAACGCCCGGATTGATGATATACGTGCTATCGGGCTTTGGGTAAAACACGCCGTGATCGTCGCGCTTTTCTTCCGCCGGCTGGCGTACGACGTTTAGCTGCGGCTTTTCGCCCGACAGCCGCGCAAAACCGTACGACACCGGAATTGCATCGGCATCTTCTTCGGTTGGCTCGTCCGTGCTTTCCGTAGTTTCGTAAAACCAGCCGCGCTCCTGCTGAATCATGGCGGCGTTGACCGCTCGGCGAACCGTTGCAAACATTCTTACGGCCGCTGACTCCCAGTCGGCATCAATCGCCGACGCGAGCAATTCGTCAATTTCGCTAACGGTTTCCGGATCGCTAATGTACGTTTTTGCTGCGCGCAGAAGGCACGTCATTACGTGCGCAGGCGCAATAGCGACGTCTACACTGCCGTTTGCGGCTACATAAGCCTTTGCCGCGCCAGCCGAAGAAATACTGCTGACGGCTTCGTTAGGAATAAAGTTAATAGACAGCTCCAGCCCATTAATTTCGACAAAATTATGATTCTTTGCCGCGCGGCCACGGCTAACGGGCATAATCGCAATCAGATCCTGCGTCGAAGCGTTGAGGTAAACGTACATGTAGTTTTAATGGTTTTCTGTGAAAGGTATTGAACAAAATTTGCAATTATCGGATTAACCGCTAACCGAGCGTTGCTGCACAACAGCGCTCTAATTATCGGCTAAGCACTGATCGCGCTATGCGTGTCAGATCAAGTCTGCGGCGTTTTTAAGTGCAGCCACGGCAAGCTGCATGTTGTTACCGCAAAGATGCAGCAGCGCTACGGCCGTAAATTTTACAGCCTCGCGGCCCGGCGTCGCCTCGGCCTCGGTCGCCGCCTTCACCTCCGCCCGCAGCTTACCCAACGCCCGACTCCGCTCCTCGCCGGCAACGACCTTGGGCGGCCGGCCCGGCCGGCGGCCGGCGGGACTCGGAGCAGCGCCCAAAGCCTTTTCTTCGCGATACTTTTTAACTACCTGAGATACCTGCGCCGGGCTCACAATAATTCTGCGAGCCGCCAGGCTATTTACAATTTCAACATTCCGCGGAAGCTCGCCGGCGCTTTCGTGCCGAACGATTTCGTCGCGAATGTGTTGCGTTAATGACTTCTTCTTATCAGCAGCAGGCATGGTCGCACCCTTGTTTTTAACGTCAACCGACTTTTCGGCTGACTGGCTGTCGACCTCCGTGTCGTCTTCTTCGTCCTCGTCTTCATCCTCGTCTTCATCTTCATCTTCATCTTCATCTTCGTCGTCGATCTCGTCTTCTTCGACGTCTTCATCATCTTCTTCGTCGTCGATCTCGTCTTCTTCGACGTCTTCATCATCTTCTTCGGTTTCGGCCGGATCTTCAAAATCTTCGTCGGTCTCTGGTTCGTCCTCAACCGGCTCTTCTTCGTCCTCAATTTCATCAACAACTTCGGCGGTCTTGCGGACTTCGGCTTCTGCCGGTTTGGGAAGCGGTCGGCCCCAGAAACTTGCGGGATCGGCGCCGTCGTTCAAATTTGCCTTGTCTGGCATAAATCCTCCTGACGCTGGTTCGTCAAAGAAAACAGTAGCGGCCGGGAACCAGCAGCCGGCAAAACCACAATACAAAACCAAAACCGGAAAACAAGCCCCAAAAACTCGGGCTGTTTTGCGCTAGGCTTCGGGCGGAGCGGGCCTGCTGGGGCCTGCCGTGGCCGCGGTGGGCCTAAAATCGAAATACATGCGCGGGGAATCAACAAACAACAGCAGCCCGCGAGCGCCGGTATCGCGACGCGTTACGTACAGATAAGGCGGTTCAAAATTTTCCGGAACAAAATGCTCGCGGAGTTCCGACTCTGACCAGACATTTTGCGGGTACAGCGTTTCCAGTTCTGCCCGCAACTCGCCGGATTCCAAATGCCCGTACTGGCTTTGCAGCAAATTTACGAGTGTTTGATTGTCGCCAGGAACGGAAACATTAATTGTTGGGATTTTGCTCTGCGGCGTTGTCATTTTCCGGCTCGGGTCGTTTATTTAGTTCGTTCAATGTATTGACCCGTTCTTCTATTCGCCGTTCGAGTGTTGCCTCGTGCATGCGCATGTTGGCAAGTTCGTTCAGCAACGCCCGCTGCGCATTACCGCTAAATTCTGTTAATTTCTCAATCAACGTTAAGATAGCAGCCGCTTCGTTGCGCGGTTTGTTGCAAAACTTTACAACCCCGGCCGGCGTGTTTTCTGGTTGATTGTGCCAAAGCGGAACAATCGCCACGCCGAGCAATTCTGGCACAGCGTCAATAACTTTGTTACAAAAGCTTTCGGCGTGTTTGGCGTATTCGAGGTCAAATGGCAGCCGCTGATTGCTAGTTTGCGTTTCCGTGGTCATTTGATTTTATTGCCGGAATGTATTGTAAAGAACTCGGAAGTAGGCCGTTCAATATATTGCCTAATCGTGTGGCCGCAAGCCCGTATACGATTATTTGCGCGCTATCAGCAAAAAACGCACCGAGATTCCGGCCAAGCCACAAAAAGCAGAACAAATAAATCGGCAAATGGTAGCTTTTGCAAAACGGGCAGTTGAGCAATTCTAGCAATTTGCCTTTAATTGAATCGTGCGGCGTAATGTCTTGTAACGCCTGTGCGTAGGCCCGAGCAGTATCGAAAATCGAGCCCTTGTGCCACACGTCAATGATCGCGCCGGCCGCAAGCACCACAGCGATAAAATCAAGCCAAGTAATCATTTCCGTTGATTTTTCTTGTATTTTTTTTCGCCGCGTTCGATTGAATTTACAGCAATTAACATGCAGTAAATTGCAAAAACAATTGGAATAATTGAACCGCCGGGCACGCAAAACAATCCGGACAACAGCAGTAGCGTGCTCAGAACTATGAAAAGTTCAATCATTTTGCATAACTATCTCCATACGGCCAAACTTGCGTTAAGCCGCTATCTGTAGGGGGATCGCCGTTTTCGCAGTAATTAGGCGCCGGATAAGGTGGATTTAATTTCAAATCATGTACTGCGTTGTCGGCTAAATTTGCCTGTAAACCAGGACTTCGCCACGTTGGCTGAAAAACTGGTTGGCGCCGTTCTTGATACAACTTTGCAGACCGGTTAATTTGTGCCATAGTGGTTCTCGACTAAAATAACGCGCGCGACGGATCACCATTTAGTATATCCGTCGCGCACGTAGTTATTCCCGCTATTGCGGCTCGTCATTAATTCCAAGACACAACAATAGCAGCCCGGCTACGATTGCGCAAATGCCGGCAATGAGCCCAATCACGCCTTGCACCGCAAAACCGAGCAAAGAATCGACGCTATTTTCTAGCCATGCAAGTTCTGGCTCGACGTCGTCAATTCTGCTGTCATAAGAATAACTAGATCGCCGCTTACCCATATGGCACCAGAAATAATGCGGGATTTAAACCCGCGGGCATCAACAAGTTTAGAAATTCCGAACACCGGAATTAAAAACTTGCTTGAGGAACTATCGTTAATAGACGGCAAAGATTTAGAGACGCTCACTGCGCGCGCGTCGCTATTTGCCGAATTAGCAAAGCAACAAGCGTTTCCGTCCTTGGAACCATTGTTGCCGCTTGTGTTGAATTTAAATGGTCGGCCTTACAGCACTAAAGACCATTACCCGTTTGCACCTCTTTTCCGGCTACTAATGCCGAAAAATCTCGTGCTTAAAACTGGCCGGCAGGTGTCTAAAACACTGTGCGTTAGCGAGACGAACAAAGTTATTTTAGCGAACGGTAAACGAGTTCGTGGCGACGAATTGAAAATTGGCGACAACATTATCGGTATTGACGCGCAATATCGCTCGCAATCCGTCCGCGTGCTCGACACTATACGACACCCCGGCAAGCAAGTGTTTCGTGTTACTACACGCACGGGCGCTGTAGTTGAATTAGCTGACACGCATCCTTTACTTAAAGTCAGCGGCTGGACACCCGGAGCAAACTTGCGCGTCGGTGATCGAATTTGCGCAATTAGTCGCGGCGGTTATTTTGGCGCGCAGCAAACCGATCCTGTGCGTATTGTTCTTGCCGCGTATTCGATTAAATACGCGCCAGAAAAAAGTTTGCCGGATTGGGTATTTGATTTGTCGCGGGAAGACGCAACTTTATTTTTGCGGGAATTGTGGGCAATAGCGGGCACGATTAAATTTGCAGCAAATAAACAGTTTGGTCCGACTATTTGTTACCGCACAACCTCGCGCGAATTGGCGTTCGACCTCAAATCGTTACTGTTGAAGTTCGGCGTCCCAACAGCGATTAAAGTTAGCAAGTTTCGGCAAAACAGGGTCGGCGGTTTTGTTCGTTGCGCGCCTGTTTACACTTTGCGCGTCGTAACACAAAAAGGCTGCCAACAGTTTTTGGCGGGTTTTAATGTCGCGGATAAGTTGCCCGCAAACTGGCGCGCTAAACCTGAAAATTTTGACACTCCGCCGATTGAGGTGCGCGCGTTAATTA
>RGUK01000430.1 GCA_010027825.1 bacterium | reverse complement strand
GCTACAATCTTGAACCCCTTGCTTCCACGGATAAAAAAAGAATCAAAAAGCTTGAGTATAAAAACGAAAGCGTTTTAGATTCTGAAGTTCCAACGGAAAATTAAACAGCCTGGTACTGCAAAATGAAAGGGGGGGGCGCTAAAACCGCCCTCCCTAATCAAAAAGGGCGTTATGGCGAGCGTAGTCGACATTTGCAATTTAGCACTTTCCAGGCTTGGAGACACAGCAACGGTGTCTTCTATCGATCCCCCAGAAGGATCCCCTCAGGCCCAATACTGTGCAACATTCTATCCCATTGCAAGGGACACTCTTTTAGAAATGCACCAATGGACATTTTGCACTAGAAGAACCACGCCAGCTCAAATCGACTATCCCTACAGTCAATGGCAATACGCTTACGCAGCTCCTTCAGAAATGCTAGACGTCATTGCGGTTTTAGATAGAAACGCTACCGACGATTTTGCTTACGGATTAGTTAGAGACAATCAAGTCATTGGAACCGTAAACGCAGGGCAGTCAATTTATACTCCTCAGCCATACTCTTTAGAATCTTTAGAGGATGGAACCATTGTCATTCTCACCAATCAAGAAGATCCAATAATTAGATATACCGCAAGGGTGACTGACACGACTAAATATACAGCCATGTTTGTTAATTGCTTGTCTTGGTTACTTGCCTCTCATCTAGCGGGCCCTCTTATCAAGGGCGATGTTGGGTCTAAAGCTTCTCAAGCTTGCTATCAAGCTTTCATGTTAGAGCTACAAAAAGCTGCGTCATCGGATGCAAACAACCAAAAAAGAAACACAAAGCAAAGCGTCCCTTGGATGCTTAATAGGTAGCAATGGCAAACATTAGAACACTTACCAGATCGTTTTCGGGCGGAGAAGTTACCCCTGAGTTTTGGGGAAGGATAGACGACGTTAAGTTTCAAACCGGACTAGCCAAATGCAAAAACTTTATTACGCTCCCACACGGACCTATCGAGAACAGGCCCGGAACTCAGTTTGTAAGAGCCGCAAAATACGGGACAAAAAAATCAAGACTCATTCCTTTTAAGTTTTCTTCTCAGCAATCTTTTGCGATTGAAGTGGGGGATCAGTATTTTAGATTTCACACAACGGGCGCAACACTTTTATACGGGACTCAGCTTAATTGGTCCAACGTCACTAGCTATCAAATTGGCGACATGGCCGTGAGCCTTGGGATCACCTATTACTGCAAGCAAGCCAATTCAAATAAAATCCCGGCGTCAAACGCTGCGTACTGGTACGCGATGCCTTCTAGCGGGGAATATGAAATCCCGTCTCCTTATTTAGAGGCAGAGCTTTTTGATATTCATTATGTGCAAAGCTCTGATGTGGTGACCCTTGTTCATCCAAATCACCCGCCTAGAGAATTAAAAAGATACGGCGGGACGAAATGGATCATTGAGGCCATTTCTTTTGTCCCGACACTAAGCTCTCCAACGGGCGTTGGAGTTTCTACCTCCGGCGGAACAACAAACCCAATAGACACCTACTCTTATAAAGTGACCACGCTAAATAGCGACGGACAAGAGTCTCTCCCCTCGAGCGCTGCGACGACGGGGACTATTAACCTTGCAAACGCTGACGCAAAGGCAACGGTGACCTGGGCCGGAGTGACCGGGGCCTCTGCATACAATGTTTATAAAGCAAGCAACACTGGAAGCTTTGGTCTTATCGGACAAACGACATCGACAAGTTTTATCGACAATAACATTACTGAGGATCTAGCGAATCAGCCTCCAAAAAACGAGGATCCATTTAATAGCACCGGGAACTATCCGGCTGCGGTTTCTTACTTCGAGCAACGAAGAGTTTTTGGCGGGACTACAAACAAGCCGCAAAGTATTTACATGACAAGATCTGGAACCGAATCAAACTTGTCTTATTCCACTCCGTCCAGAGATGATGATGCGATTGTTTTTAAAGTGGCAGCTCGAGAGGCCAACGTCATACGTCATGTTGTTCCTCTAAATAACTTAATGCTACTTACCTCGGAAGCCGAGTGGCGAGTA
>RGUK01000429.1 GCA_010027825.1 bacterium | reverse complement strand
TGTGGTCTTTCTAGTGTCATCCTCTGCCCAATAATACATCAATGACGCACAAACTCTAGCAAAAGCTCTCAAATACGCTTGTTTTCGACGTTATTCGTCCTCTCCCGTCCTGTAGTTGAACTTTTTGGGTAGGTCTAAAGTGGACTGCCCACGCGGGGTTATCTGAGACTTCACCCGTGGTGGCCCCGATGTGAACGTCATGCCTAGTCCGCTGTCGGCGATTACCAGCGCATCAATACGGTTCGGCGACTTTTCCCGCGCATGCGGATTCCAGTTCAGCATTTCGGTTTCTAGCTGACCAAACTCCCCGCAGTGGTGATACATGCCCTGCGAGTAAAGGGTAGCCACCGGCACCGCTCTGGCCTCTTTGGACTCTGACGCCCACGTACCTTCTATCTCAAGGTTGGAGGCCACCGCGTTTAGCACCATCCAGTTCAGCTTGCCGCCTTGGTTCTTCTCGAAGACAATCGGGCAGTGAAGCACGTTCGCAAGGTTGGTTGCGATTACGGGCCACTCGGTAGGATCGTGCGGTCCTGACAAATCCGCAAGCACGTACCGTTTGCCGCTGATGCCCTGACCAACGGCTACGATGCCGCACTCGTCCGGGATGCCCGTGGCCGTTGACCGATCCGCAACGTTCCCATCCACGCCGACGACTATCTTGACCATCGGTTCAGGTGGCTTGAATAGCGGCATCTTGCGCCCACCGGCGAACGTCTCCACCCCAAAGTAGGCTTGCTCTAATCGGAAGCCGACGTACTCAAGCCACGCCTTCTTCCACAAGGCAAACTGCGAGCCGTCGTAGATTTCGTGCTGGGATTCAGTGAGGAAGGACTGGATGCCCTCCCGCCCGTTCATCTTCTTTTCGCACGTCTCGATACCCTGCCCTTCCCACGTCGGTATTCCTTTGGTGATCTTGTGCGTAACCCGACCGCTGGGCGTCCTGAGACTGGTGTATTCCAGCCCCTGTATGGCTCGCTCTATCGTCGGAATATCCCGGTCGCCAAAGTAGTCAGCCCGCCCATCAACGAGCCGCGAAAACACGCCGTTCGGGATCATGGGGTTTTGCGCGAAGATGAAGTTGCACCACTCGGAAGAAGCCGCCGGAATGATTGACTTTGTGATCGTGTCTCCGTCGATGTCATCAAAAACGATGAGTTGCGGCCGGTCGTCATCGAGCTTGACGCCGCGAATGGCTTGATCGAGCCCGACGGCTTTGATGCTGAAACCGTTGCTACATCTGATGACGGACTTGTTGTAGCCCTTGGAACGCCCATACATGCCCTCGGCCTTCTTGAGTCCTAGTTTCTCTAGGCGGGTAGCGATAGATGCAAGGTGCATTTGGGCGTCAGCTTGCGTTCCGCAGACGTACAGCACGAACTTAATCTGGCCTTTGGTCGCAAGCCACGCAATGCCGTCCTGAACGCTTGTGGACTTACCGCCGCCTCTAGGCCACCCTTCAATCCGTACTGGCAGATCCACGCCGGGAGACAGCTTTGCAAACCACTCCCACAAGATTCCCACGTCTCGGCGGCGACGACCGGCCGCGCAGTAGACAGCCCGATGTTAACCTTGCAGAACATGAGCTAGGTACGGGCGTAACGCCCGCTGGTTAACCTCCCAGTGATGGCGGGACAGGTACAGGATGGATTTGACCTCTTTGACTTCGTAGCCGTACAAGACAAGCTGACCGATGCGATACGGCACCTCTGGCGTCCCTGCTTGCCTCAGTTCATGGAGGATGAAGCAATAGTCGTCATGAACCTCGCGCTCGCGTCCCCACTCAAATGCGACCGGCGCATATTTGGCGACCGTCGAGAATTTACGCTTCCAACCGGCGGCCTCCGTTATCATTGCGCGGTTTAACAACTTGTTACGTTCGTCTTCAGGCAAGCCCGCGTACTTTGCGCACCGCACGAACATGGACCGAATCATGTCCTCCGATTCCTCAAGTGTGACATGCCCACCAAGACGCTTCCACAACGTCATCGCCAGCGGTCTACAACGGGCCTCGCATTGCTCCCAATATGTCATTCCCC
>RGUK01000428.1 GCA_010027825.1 bacterium | reverse complement strand
CTGCACCATACCAGGTACCACAAATAATGCTTGGACCATTACCGCTGCCGCCACCACCACCAACAGCGACAACAGAAACTGAAGTCACTCCAGCAGGGGCAACCCATGTATACGATCCGGGAACTACGTAACCTTGTTGGCCCGAAATTGCAACTACCAAACCCCCAAACCCAAACCCTCTAGCTGATGCTGCTCCACGAGTACCGAGTAACGGCATGGTTTACTCCTTAGGCGAACTTGGTCTGCGAAGCAAAGATGGTGAACGCAGCGCTACCCGTCTTCACGATCACATACGAGTACACGTCAATGCTCGATGCGTTACCAGCCGACCATGCAGTACCACCTTGGTACTTCGGGGTGACGGCAGAGCCATCAACCTGCACTACGTTGTTGTAGTAAGCAGTAGCGCCTTGGGTAACAAGGAACGCAACGGTCAAAGACTCACCGGTAGCCATGAGCGTATTCAGCGAAGTACCCGACGAGCCACGGAAGTTAACGGTCCAGTTGGCCGAAGCGTTGGTTGTGTAGTACAGAACCGCCTGGGTGGTTACGTCGTAGTTGATCGTGCCAGTAGCAGCCGTAGCCGAGATGGTTGCTGTTTCCAGAACGTCGGCAATCTTCATGCCTGCAATGCTGGACGTGCCAACAGCGGTGAGCTTTTGTGCAAACCCGACGTCAGTGTGATCGCCGTAGTGCCAGCACTCTGCAAGCCCAAGCTACCTGAAGCATCAGCCGTGACGACTGCGCCGCCTACGATTGTGTCCGCGTTTACTGTGGTGACCATGTCTTACTCCAAGGCTTGAATTTTTGCAGTTAGGGCCGCGAGTTCAGCCATAAGCTGTTCTTTGGTGGGAGCAGGCAGCGGCTCAGCGGGTGGCACATACGCCGCCACACGAGCGTTCAACTCAGCAGCTTCCTCGGCGCTTAATTCAACGCGCAACCCATTAACCATGTGATGTGTGTGTGCAATCATGATGAAATCCCATAAAGAGAAGCCTTGCCAGTAGCAATAGTCTGAGTTGTAAACTTAAGTCTAATTGCCGTCTTAACAGTTGTGTTGTTATAAATAGCACCGCCGCCACTGAATTGGCGAAAAAAAACAGAACCTAAAGCGGCTACCGCTTGAAATGTTAATCGTGTATCTGCCGATGGCGATGCCAACATATTAAAAAACGAGATTGTCCCGCTCCAGCCACCAAGCTGGGTTCGATAATCCGTAACATTTCCATCATTTAAATCAATTATCGCGGAGTTAGCAGAAGCCGAGCCCTGTGGAGGTGCGCTATTTGAAGCGTTCGAAACGATACTACTATAATACCCGCTAGATATATACGTAGGAGTTGCGCCAGTACCAATAGTCAATTCCAAGCTGTCAGAGCTTGTTGACGGGGTAAAGTTTTCAACAATTACTATATATCGGCTATATCCACTTAATCCTGTCCAAGAAATAGAAGAACTCGCGCTTGCCGTTTGTGTGCTAATCAGAGTCATAGCACCCGCGCTAGGCGTTGCCCAAGTCGGCGCAGAAGAACCAGCCGAAGTCAAAACCTGTCCAGATGAACCAGCTGCTGTAGATGCATAGTTGGTGCCGTCGCCATAGACGACGCCGCCTGCTGTGGGTGTGTTATTGCCTACGATGGTTACTGGCATGATTTACTCCGCTTTATTAATTATTGCCGTTGATGTCTCTCTGTCTAGATCCAAAATCCCATAGCAGCAGACATTCCAATCTTCACTGTTGTTTTCTTTCTCACTAAACGAATCTACGTTTAGCTTGAAGTTTTTGACCAAATACTCTTTATCACCTTCAAATACACGCCACACGTGGTCCATTGTTCCACGCCCTGGCTGGCCCCTACTCTTGTTGTATCGGATTCGGTACTTGTTCATACGATCTCCGCAGCGGGTGCTTGGCACATCATCGGAGCCATCTGAGCCGAGAGGTTAAAGTGAACAAACTTGATTGGCTTATCAGAACCATGCCGGGTGAAAGCATGGGCAAGCCACGCGTTTGAAAAGATCAGCAGGCCAGGCTTCGGC
>RGUK01000427.1 GCA_010027825.1 bacterium | reverse complement strand
AGGACGTAGGTTGCGCTGCCATCCGTCATGACTACGTTCCAGAACTTGCCGTAATCATTCTCGCGAGTGGTAATGTCCGTGATCAGGCCCGTGGCGTAGTCGTACAACTCTTCATGGACGGTCTTGCTTTCCTTCGTCGTGCGCTGCCGGCTCTTAGCTGTCGGTTCCTTAACCCTGCGGACAATCTTGCCGTCTGCCACGGCCAGGTAGATGATGCTGTCTTTGTTTCCGAGCATGTGTTTAGTTTTTACTGATTGGTTTAGAATAGATGATGTCTTTGATATTGCGGTGTTGGTAATCAAGATGATGCCTCAGTTCCATGACATGGGCGCAGATCGTCCATTCAGGTACAAGACCCGCCCACCTGTCGTAAAAGGCGTCGATTAGCTTGGCGGCGTCCAGACCCGCCCACCTGTCGTAAAAGGCGTCGATTAGCTTGGCGGCGTCCCTTTTTGTACAGCTGTCCATTAGATTCTTGGTGACGGCAAAATCGCTGTTGAATTGTTCGGCGAGGATGTCATCATTAGAGCCCATCCGTGAATAAATGCCTAGCACTCCGAACAAGACCGCAAGCAGGGCAAAGGTTGTAATGGCAATAATCGTTTCCATGGTGTTTGATTGTCAGTTGAACCAACTTTCTGCCGTGCAAAGCAGAAGCATGAGGATCACGATCGCTATTGCATGCGCGTCTGACCGCGTCATCCATCTGTCGGTAAAGGGAATCCTGAACATCGGTTTCATTCGTAATCGTTTAAGGTTTGAGTGATATGATTGTAGAAACTTTGACGCTGCATATAAAAGGCCGTCATAACCTTAAAAAGGTGGTCGCTTGCCTTTCCAGTGCGGAATGCCAGGTACACACTCTCCACTGAGACGCCTGCCTGGGTGGCAATGTCTTTGGCGTCTCCCCACTTGCGGATGGATTTCCAGTTCTCGATGATGTCACGTTCGATCTGCATTCTGTTTATTTTATCTTACCATGTAGATGCTGACAAACTTTGCATTGTCATGCCTGGCAATGAACCTGGCCTTTTCGATGGCTTCTTTCCTGTTTTTAGCTGCAATCCAAATCGTTTCAAAGCTGTTCTGATTGAATGAGCTATTGCGCATTTCTAATGTTGCTACATACTTTTTCATGGCGTGTTGATTTATTTAGTTTGTTTGTAAAAGGTAGCGCGTATCCCGTCGCGCCCCGGTGATCATTACTTGGTGTGGTCGTACTCACGAACCAACATGTCATCAAATTGCAAGTACCAACCCCACCGGATGCGCTCCGTATCCGCGATGGACACTTTGCAAAACTTGGGGTAAGATGCTGCATCGGCAGCTATCTGATGTGCCACATTTTTGGCCTCATCAAGGTTATCCGTCTCAAGCATGTCCTTGGAAACACCATAGGACGTAGCAAGGAATACACGATAGCGAGCCTTAGAGGCCTCATCTACCTGAAAAAAACCGAAGACAAAGGAATTGACCTGCAGCTGTTGCATGGCGTCAAGGTTTTGGGTTAAGGGGTTCATTGTGTTGTTTGTTTCTTTTGTTGTTTGTTACACAAAGATACCACCTTTTACCAATTCACCAAATGTTTTTACCACTTTTTTGTAACTTTTTTTAAGTCATTGATTTACAATAAAATGCCCCCCGGTAAAAACCGGAGGGCGGCAAAAAACACACACCAAATGAACAACCCTACATGCGCCGAACTATTTTCAAGGTGATGGCACCGACAATGATTGCAGCAAGGGCAAAAAGACTGCCCACATATATGACTTTGACCGCTTGCGTTCCCTGTCGTACCTATCCTGCAGGACAATGTTTTGATCCCGCAGGTGGATGTAATCAGCGCAATCCGACACCTTGCGAATGATGGTATCCCTAACGTAGGCCGTGGTCAGGTACTCCCTCCAGTTGACTTTCGTGATGTACACCGTGTCATTCAGCCGGACCGTGTCAACGTAAATGTTTTCGTTCACGATGGTGTCGGTGTGATAGATCGTATCACCAGGCAGATACATGGTGTCCACCCTGGGCGGGTTGCGC
>RGUK01000426.1 GCA_010027825.1 bacterium | reverse complement strand
TACATACATTCCAGACTTTTCGTACATGAGAGGGTTGGATAGGCGTATGTTAGACCAAGAACTGGTAGACCGCCTGCCGTCAAACGACCTTCACCCGGCGAGCCGGATCGACAGCCTGACGGACTTGGTGCGGGAGGCTTACAGCGTGATAACTGTCACAACTTGCCCAATTAAAAATACGGTATTCTGCTTTGAGTATCTGGCGGCCAAGGTGCCCGATCACCCGGTCATGCAGAATATGACCGACACGCTTGACCAGGCGGTGCTGTCGATCGTCCTCAACAGGTCCACCGAGTCCATGACGTCCGTGGCCAAGCGCTTCAACATAACGAAACAGGCCGTCAGCAAGAAGGCGCTGGACGTTGCGGACAGGCTGGGGATCCGATTCCGGGCCGCCAAGAGCGAACGAGCGCGCAAATCTTATGAACAGAGAGCACGGGCACACCATGACAAGCGCCGGCGTGAGACGCCCAAATTCAACCTAACGGCGCTGACGAAAGGGCTAAAGAAATGCAAACACTCAAACAAGTAATCAGGGAAAGGCCGGCAACATTATCGGGCAGGCTAGAGCCGCCGGCGAGGACGTGGCCAAGCTGGTCGAGAGCGCTGGCATCACCGACGAACAAGCCAAGCGTTATGAGCGTGTGGCCGCGCACCAGCATAAGCTCAACAGCGGGGAGCCTGGCGTAGTGCGTCAGATTATGCTGTGGGCCGAGATGCTGCCCGACCCCATTACCACTAGCGAGCCGGGCGAGCCCAAGCCTTTTCTGTCGCCAGTGATTCGCGTGGCGCAGTGGGTGGCCAACCGCGGGCTACGCTACATCAAGGCCGACGACGCCTTACGTAAGCAGTTCCTACGCGAAGCCAAGCCGATTGTTGAGGCATACGAGGAGCTAAGTCGTTGAGCTCGACAACGGTTAGTGTGCAGTCGGCTTTATTTCAGGATCAACTTGACACTGAGACAACGTCGACCGCTATCAAAACAACTGGGCATAACAGCTTGGTTGGATCAATCGGGGAAACGTATTTTGATCTGTGGTGCCTAACTCACGACGTTTGTGTTTATGCCCCAACAGCTCAGAACGCCAGGGTGGATAGGATTATTGAATCATCCACTGGTTTTTTAAGAATACATATAAAGACAGCAAATCTATGTAACGGAGGCCACACGTTTACATTATGGACCACCAGCCCATGGAGAGTCCGAATGGGGATGGACAAGTGCAAAACCCAATCTGCCGAAGCTGATTATTTTGTTTGCGTTGGGATATATGAAAACAAAGTTCCGGAGAAAATGTGGTGGCTTCCTTATGAGTCCTACAAAGAAAAAAGGTCTGTGGCACTGCACTCGGGGATGACTGAGTTGGTCGTTCCGCCAGCCGGAGTATGCCAATGATTCAAATGGGCTTTCATAGGGATTCAAATGGGCTTTCATAGGGAACCTTTAAGGCAACTACAGCCCGCGGTGGCGACGACTCTCGTCAATTTCTTGAGTGTGACCCCCAAACCTTAAAGTCTCATGGGCAGATCCAAGAACCACGACGTCGCAAGGGCTATGGCCGCTACGGGCGCATCCAGAGCGACCGTTTACCGCAAGCGGGCGGCCGCACCGGCACAGCCATTGGTCAAGGCTAAGGGCGGTGGACTAGATCTTGAAATCAAGCGGCTTGAGGACCTAGCGGCCAGCCTGGGCGAGAGCGCCAAGGACGACACAAGGGCGGACCGGTCAGAACTGATTGCCAACTACACCAAGGTCGTGGAGGCATTGCGTCGCATGAAGGGCGACCGGCCCGAAATCGACCAAGCGGAGGGAACAATGGTGCCCGTGGACGAGGCCGACAAGCTGGCGGCAGCCAGGGACAACGCCCTTATCCCGCTCCTTAAAGGTATGGCCAAAAGACTTGCGCCCATCTGTGCAAACCGTCCGGCCGCAGAGGTGGAGGCAGAGGTGGAGGGTGAGGTTGGGCAGATTATGCGGCAGGTCGAGGCGGCGCTGTGACTGGGGCGCAGGAGGAGCTGCGCCGTAGGGCACGTGCCAGA
>RGUK01000425.1 GCA_010027825.1 bacterium | reverse complement strand
GAACGAAAAAATTGCCAACTGGCTCTATGAAAACAAGCGCTTGCAAAAGCCTTTCTCGGCCAAAGAATTCGGTGCCGTCTTTGCTACCGAATTCATGCAAAAGACCTTTGTCATTAAAAAACTAGTAAAAAGGGGCTTTTTGTATGCTACCGTGCCGCTAGATCACCGCGCAATCCCCCTAAAAAAGCGCATAAAAGGTAGCTTTTTTCAGCAAAACCAGGCAGAAACAAACAAAAATGCGTATGTAGCCATGGGCAGGGGCTTTTGACAGCTAAAGCCCTTCAGTTTAAGCTAAAGAACGATTATTAAGCATAATAGAAATTAATTTACACCGTTATTGCGGAGGTTTGATTATGAAGACGTTAGTATTTGCGTTGATGCTCGGTCTTGCGATGAGTGGTTATGCTGTTGCTGCTGACCAGAACGATGCTGTAGCGCAACAACCAGAACAGAAGGCTGAGCAAAAGGTTGCTATGCAAGAAGATCATGCCATCGACATGAACCAACCTGATGCAAAAGACGAATTTGCTTCCTTGCTTGAAGAGCTTGAAAAGCAAGATCAAGACGAAGAATAAGGTTATGAGCCGTCGTCCTCACGTAGGATGATGGTAAAAAATGGAGTGTTATGATGAAGCTTAAAACTATAGCAATTATGCTGTGCGCGCTTGCGTTTGCCGGTGCTGTGCAGGCGGCGGCTGCAGTGCCTCAGCACAATGATCAAGTCGCAGACTTAGCAGGACTGATGGGGCAAGTTGTGCAAACAAATACGCAGCTGGCTCAGGCTAATGGTGCTTTAGTCAGTGAACTTCGGGCAGAAAAAAAGAATCCTGGCATCTACCAAGCTGGCAAGCAATTTGCCAAGTCGAATAGCAAATCTGCCTCTTTCCGATCACAAAACCTGCATTTAGAACAGAGGGCATCGTTATTGGTTCCGCTGCCGCTGCAGCAGCAGCCGCGTGGCGCTTTCGTGGTGCCATCGGCGGTTGGTTTGCCAAAAAGTTTGGTTTTCGACAAGAGGCGGCTAGCGCTTAAGCATCATAACCAGCTTAGCTTTCCAAATGGAGGAATTAGATCATGAAAAACATAAGAAATATAATGGCGCTTCTTGCCGGTGTTGTCGGCTTGATGGGAGCTGGCAGTGTGCAGGCGGCGGGGCGGGTTCAGAATAATCCTTATTCTTTTGGTGCAGCCGCGCCACAGCAAAGTTCGCATGTGCTTCAAGAGTTCCTGTACGCCCTTGTAACTACACCTCCGCTGCCACCCCCGAATGCTGTAGACAGCGCTTTCAATGCCCAACAGATAGATATTTTCAGAAGGAAAATTATTGCCAACACTGCGTTAAAGGGCCACCTTGAGACTTGGTTTTACAGGGCAAGTAATGATTCTAATGTGGAAGACATTCGCTCGATTAGGACGGGGCCTCCTGAAGCGGAGGTTGTTACTGAAGTTACCAACGTCCCTGCGCTGTGCCACAGGGTGCAGGTCGTTTTGACGAGCTACAGCAAGATTTTGGGGGATCCAGAAGTGCTGTCTGAAGCTCTTATAGCAGATGCAAGCTCTAATGCCAAGTTGGAAACCGTTCAAGCGCATCATCAATGGATTGGTTTGAACAACTCAGATAAACAGCTGGAAATGCTTCTTGCTGTGGATGAGGCCAAGCTTATACAGATGGAGCTTGATGCCCGGGAGCAGGCGGCGAAATTGGGTAAATCTCGGGAAGCCTTTGCAGCTGGGGGTAAGAAGATTGAAGAGGTTTGGCGCGTACATAATGCTTTCTGGAAGTGCCTACAAAAGGCTGTAGAGATACAAGACGCCAAAAAAAAGAGCGCGGAGCGATGGACCGCGCGTAAGAAGTTTGCTATTAATTGTCTTATCGGCGCGGCAGTCTTGACCAGTGCAGTTTTGGCTGTGAAATACCGATCTGGTCTGAAGAACGCGGGATACAGCATCATCCGCTGGTTTACGCCGCTGGGCGTAGCAGAAACTGCTGGAAAGGTTGGCGAGTTCTATCATCCGCATCATGCGCCTGCAACGCCGGTT
>RGUK01000424.1 GCA_010027825.1 bacterium | reverse complement strand
CGCATATAGCAACCGAACGTAGTGAGGTTGCGCGCATATAGCAACCGAACGTAGTGAGGTTGCGCGCATATAGCAACCGAACGTAGTGAGGTTGCGCAAATTTGCAATTTGCGCAGAGTAGGGCTAGAATAGCCGATGGCGAATCGTAAAAGCGAAAAGCCGAGGTCGGGAAACCTCGGCTTTTCTGTCGCCTGTTGGCCTTTACCCAAGAACAAGCGAGTCCTGAAATGTTACCACAAACACGCCACAACGGCAACGGAATCCAAGGGATTCCTGTGCCTTTTGGCGCAAAATTTTACGGTGAGCAAGCCGACAATCTTGCCAGATTGTCGTTTCTGCTGATGTTGCTAACATCAGCTACCGAGGAACGGCGGGATTTGGGGTTCTTCATACCCTTCCCAAAAGACAAGTGGCGGATCAAGTTTGGTGGGGTTGCAGATAAGGTCAAGAAAGCCGCCCGTAGCCACCCCGAAATCTTTGAATTCAATGACAGATACAGCAATTTCCAAGGAAATTGCTTCTCACAAAGCATCCGATTGGCACAACAGTTTCGCACCGGCAGGTGCGAAACTTACACACCTAGCCGCAAACAGAAGCCGATCACCCACCTGCCTAACGGCTCATTAGATTCCCCTAGCAGGGCGTTAGTGTCGCATTTTAAGCGATTCTGGTTGCCAGAATCGCCACCTACATTCGCGAACGCTTGGCAAGCGTTTGCTTGGGATCGCATCGGAGCAGGGGATTTCTACGCAGGTCGATGCGAGTTCGGAAGATTCCATTCCAACTTCACTGCCTTTCGGCATCGCCACATGCTGCAAAGCGACTCTCCTTTGGTGGCGATAGACGTTGCCGCTTGCCAGATGTTTGTTCTTGGCGCGGTAGTCCGAAACGCCTGCGGCGATTCGGACGATCTTCGCAGGTGGTTTAGTCTCTGCAAAACCGGTGAACTGTACGACTACATCGGGAGCCTGACTGGAAAGACCCGCCAGGAGGCCAAGATTGGCCTCATACGATGCGTTTTCGAGCGTGTTGGTATGATGACAGCCATGTGCGAGTACGATGCGTTAGAACGCGAATTTGGGGCCATAGCGAGGTTTCTGGTTTCCGGCAAAAAAGATGGGCATCAGGAAGTCGCTAGGCAGTGTCAGAGGATGGAGTCATCCATCCTGATCTCGACCGTCGTTCCAAGACTGGCTAAGATTCCCATGATTACCATCCACGACGAGTTCATCGTCCCAGAAGAACATTGCCAAAGTGTACAGTCAGTCATTCGCGAGGAGTTTTTGAAACACGGCATGAAACCCCACCTTAGGGTTAAGGAGTTGGTCTAGTGTACCCAGAAGCCTTTGAAAAATGGTATGAGCAACACGGGCTCAAACAAAAGCAAGAGGCTTACAAAGAATGGTTGGAAACGACGGCTCCGAAGATGCGTCCCAGAAATCGAAAGAAACCGAAGAACAAGAAGCAAAAAGGCAAAAAGAATAAGCAAAAGCAGCAGAGGCCGAAGTATCACGAGTACATACGATCTATTGAGTGGAAGAAAAAATCTCGCTATTGGAGAAAGCAAACGAAAGCCTGCGAGATGTGCGGAGCTACAGAAAATCTACAATGCCACCACAAACATTATCGAACGCTGGGGCATGAACAGCGTCGTGACATCATGGTCGTTTGCTATACTTGTCACTGCAAATTGCACGATGTCGAAGAATTTGTAGACAAAATACAAAAACCTCCGACGTAGAACTAGGGCAGAGTCGAAGTATCCCAAACACTTAGGAGGAAATCATGCCGTTGTATATTTTGAACAGACCTGATTGCAGCTACGACGAACTACGCGAAGTCGTAGTTCGTGCTAAGAATGAAAAAGAGGCTCGCCTGCTCGCCTCTGCCTACAAAGGCGACGAAGGCACAGAAGTTTGGCTTGACGAGAAGCAAAGCACTTGCGAGAAACTGCAAGTGCGAGGCAAAAGCGGTGTTGTTTGTCGCCCACCACTAGCGAAAGATGCGCCGCTAGCTATTTAACTTCTGGAGTTGGCAGACTTT
>RGUK01000423.1 GCA_010027825.1 bacterium | reverse complement strand
ATGATGATGGTTGCCTAATACTAACTAGGGGGATGTGAGCGATCACATCCCCCTAGTTTCTTTTCTAAGGAGCACATCATGGCTGCGATTTTCGTTGATACTTTCGAGGAGCGTGTTGCCAACATCTTTGCCGGTCTGATGGTTGAGGATTTGGTTGGAGCAGAACCGAAGATTGTAAAGATGCTTATTGCTGCCAAGTATTTGATGATCGTTGAAACCGAAGATGGCAAGCAAGTTGCACATTACAATACCAACTAGGCTCATACCCGAAAGGAAAACAAATGGCAACTGCATATCATCACAGTTTATCTAGTGTGAAAAAGTGGGGCGGCGAAGTCAAAGATTATCTCGCCATCCACACGGCGATTTTCGTCACCGTGCCTTGCGGCATCATGCCGAGGGAATCCAAATGGCAATCCTACTGTTTGGACACCCGGACGATCATACAATAACTGTAAGCACGGGACGCAAAGTTCCTGTGACATGGATAGGCGAACAGCACGTTATTGAGGATTGTGGATTCATCCCCACGTTCGGGGATTGGGCAATCCAGATTCAGCCCCAACCGTGGATGAATCAACCTGTCAAGTTGAGCAAGATTCTTGAAAAGGAGAAAGTTGCATGACCATCGACGATGCTATCAAACAACTTGAAAGCGAAAAGCAAGGCGGCACCAAAAACATCATTTTTGCATGGTGGGATGCGAGTTGTTTTGGTCGTAAAGATGATGATGATTGGGGTGCTGTTTGTGATATTGTTGAAGATAAAATGGATTGGTCTGACGCCCACGACCAAATAACTGATCTAATCAACCTATCCGAAAGTGATACCAACTAGACAACCGAAAGGAACCCTATATGAGCAAAGATGGTTGGATACTTTGGGATTACGGTCAAGGCAAACCTTTTTACGACGGTATTCCCACGGTATACGATACAGAGCGTGAGGCTCTGCTAGAGATTGCCGATTATGTTTCAACTCGCATCGACGAGTTTGTGAGTGGTGATCGAGAAGAACTGGACACCGAGTGTGATGCCGTCGCTGTCCCAGTCACAGTGCATCCAGACGGTTTTATTAGCGGCGAAGATTTTGAATGGTCACCTAATACCAACTAGAAGCACGAAAGGAGAAATCAATGGCTTTTACAGCAGTGGGTTTTAGTGCTGAACACGAAGGTTTCTGTGCTTCTCGTAGTGTTGCCACTGATGTTCCACAGTCTGTTGCCGATTATCTGAAAGTAGAGTTTGGTCTGTATTTCGACCAGATTCTTCTGATGAAGAACGGTGATGATTCGCCTGAAGTGGTTCATCACTGGAGTATCGGTGAGGAATACGACGAGCAGTGATACCAACTAGGTGTGCATGAGTTCGATAACCTCTTATGGAGAAAACCATGAGTGTCAATCTTGATCTGTTTCGTAGCACGAAGGGTCAGTATCTCCCGGCTGCTTGGCGTAAGCCGGTCAAGCCTGCGGCTGCTCACAAGAGCCGGGAGTTGGTCAAGCGTACCAGCGGAATCTTTCGGGCTGGTATCGACTTTAGCCATCTCGGCATGATCGAGGAGGCGATTCGTGACGGTGAACGTGGTGAAGTTGGCGAACTGCCGTGGGGCGAGTGGGAGAAAGATGGTTTTCCCTACTTTATTGCCCACAAGGGTAATCGGTACATTCGCCTGTATCCTCCGTATCGCCGGAACGACGAGGGCAAACTGGAGCCGTGTTGGGCTAATGCCCAACTGGTTGTTCAGTATTGGGTTGATGGAGTGGAAGTGGATCGTGACACTTTCAAGTCTTTCTTGACTCCCAGCGATGCCAAGTCGATGGAAAATGACCCGCCTTGCATCACGGTCAACATCGACCACCTGGAAGTGCTTGGCGAGACTGACCCGAATCGACCCCGGCGGCGTGCGGCTTGATACCAACTAGGGGGGTGTGAATAACACCCCCCTAGTTTCTTTTATGAAACTTGACATAAGAAAGGACTTATATGTGTAAGTGTGCTTTTACAACTTGGGATCTTTTGGATTCTATCAACAAGCGTCGTG
>RGUK01000422.1 GCA_010027825.1 bacterium | reverse complement strand
GGCTGGTATTGCACGAGCGTGTAACCGGCATAATTGTGCCTGTTGCCTGCTTGAGTTAACTGATCGATTGCAATGCTTACTGCAGCCATATAAGGGCGCATAGAAAGCGGTGATACATCAGCCACATGTCCCACTATGCTGAACGAGCGTTGTTGGAGGGGGGTGGTGAGTTCAGTCCATTGCATGGTGTGATAGGTTGCTAGCGTATAGCCTGCAGTTGCCATGAGCGCACCGATAAGGAGGATGGTTTTGTGTTGAGCCGGCAGGACAACAGAGGCAAGCAAAGGGACAGCAAGTGCTACCAGGGCCCAGGATAGTGGTTGTTCTGCTACTATCAAGCCGGCAGCGAAAGCTACAAGCGCGATCAGAAGAGTTTTATGGGCGTGGGGAATGTTCATGGCTCAACACAATTATTTGGTGGGGCAGCAGAAGGCGACGGTTGCCATCATCCAAGAAGATAACGATTCGCGTGTCGATAATTGCTTTAACCAAACCATATTTGCCATCATGCGTACAGACGCGCATGCCCGGCACGAACCCAGCGCTAGGTCTTTTCTGCTGTGCTATGGGTCGTACAAAAGCAAGGTAACCTGCGCATCCAAGGCATAAAAAAGCAATAAACAATAAGAGAAGCACGGATATCCCCCCAGGCTGTGGAGGAGAAACCTACCACGGCTACTTTCATTTGTAAACATGGACAATACGGAGGACTACATGCGCATTACTTCGATCCAGGCGCGACAGATTCTTGATTCGCGCGGCAATCCAACGGTTGAATGCAGTCTTGCCCTTGCCGATGGCAAAAGCGTTCTTGCTAGTGTGCCAAGCGGTGCTTCCACTGGCTCGCATGAAGCCCATGAAGTGCGCGATGGTGGATCGTTGTATCGCGGCAAAGGGGTGCTGCACGCTATTAAAAATATTGAGGAAATCATAGCGCCTGCGTTGGTTGGCAAGGCTCCTGATGTAGTTGCTGCTGATGCTACTATGCTTGCGCTTGACGGTACCGGCAATTGTGACAGCCTTGGAGCAAACGCTATGCTTGCAGTCAGTGTTGCCGTGCTGCGGGCACAAGCAGCCACTGAAAATCTGGAGCTTTTCCAGTTTATTAACCAGCGCTGGGCCTTTCCCGCCCCGCGGCTGCCGCAGTGTATGTTTAATCTGATCAACGGCGGGATGCATGCGCAGGGCTCGTTAGCTTTCCAAGAGTTTTTAATCATGCCCCAGACTGGCAATTTTGAAGAAGATTTGGCGCTTGCTGACGCTGTTTACTATGCGCTTAAGGATCTGCTTGAGCAGAAAGGGCGTGGATCAGCGGTGGGTGACGAAGGCGGCTTTGTGCCCTCCTTTAATCCTGAAGATCAGGCAGTGGCTGAAAGAAAGGCGTTGGATCTACTGCGGCAAGCAATACAGGCGGTGGGAAAAACTGAGAAAATAAGCATCGGCATCGATGCTGCGGCAACCTCGTTTTACCAAGTCGATACCGGCGTCTATCGTCTGCATGGCAACAATTACAAGGCACGTGATCTAATAGCTCTATATCAAGATTTGGTTGATGATTATGCCCTGTCGTGGCTCGAGGATCCGATGGCGGAGGATGACTGGGTTGGCTGGCAACGGATTACCGCCCTCTTGGGAGGAATCGGTAGAAAAACTCATGGATAACATTCCAAATCTCTGGGTTGAAAAGATTTATGAAGGCAGAGCTGCCGAACGTGAAATCGCTTCTCAAGAACACGGTAAGCTCATGAGAAAAAAACACGCAGTTAAAACAGTTGCAGCCCCTATTGAGGAGTAAGGAGAACTATATGCCAGTCGTATCTACTGTATCTGCTCTTGTTGCTCATCAGGTTTGCGAACAACTCAAGCTCCATAACGTGGTCTTACAAGTCCTTGAATTTGAAATTGATGAGGTTTTTCTTACGAATGGAAATGGACTCATCATTCGGATATCAAGAACTGGCCCAACCTCTGGAGAAATTGTACTTACACAGGGTAATCAATCTATTCAAAGTCTGATTGAGTCTGAGGAAATCCAGTCGTTTAAT
>RGUK01000421.1 GCA_010027825.1 bacterium | reverse complement strand
GGAAGAGCGATTATTGATGTATTGAAAACTGCGAGAATGGTCAATTGCTTTCAAATCTTCATTATTGTCCGACACCATTAAGTTTCCACCATGTCGGTCTAAGTTATTAGTCAAAAAGTCCATTAAACCAATTTTTAGAGCATCCTGTTGAGTTTTGTGGGAAAAATGTCGGCTCAATTGAAGCGATTCAAGTTCCGCCCTCTTGTTCTGGACCGGCTGAAACCCTTTTTCTAAATGTACCACCATGTTATGTTCTGAGACATGCACCTTTTGGTGCAGGTGTCCAATATCGCCCGCATGATACAAGGCTTGGTTGGTCATTTCAGCCCATCCTTGGATTGGAAACTTCTGCCAGCCTTGAGTGCGTTTAATAACTCTTTCATGGTATGGTTTTACCATGAATTTTTCTGTATCTCCGGCGGGAGTGTTTTGGGTAAGTATAACCTTTTTGGTTATACCATCCTGAGCCTTTTTAAGCTTCTTGTACGACTTGGGGCTGCCGAGAATTTCGTTCCTATAGCCACTTACCCAGTCTCGGTGCTCTTCGGGGTGCTCGTTGAGGTGAAGGGTGTGGTCTACGTGATTTTTACCTTCAGGCGTAGAGGCTCGAACGATAGACTTAAATTCCTTGGGGTCAATCGCTTTTTCAATAGGCATGCCCCAAACATCTTGTTCTGACTTTAATGCAAGAGCCTGCTTGGCTTTAAGTTTATTGGCTATCTGTACGTATTTCTGTACATATGGGTCTGAAGAGACCTGTTCGTCGGAAGCGTTCTGTGCAGCGCCTGTGCCCCATCTCCATGCAAAAGCAGCCCTTTCTGGACTTCCGTGCCTTGCCTTAAGCCTCAAGAAGTGTGAGGTGGCTAAGAGGTTGTAGAATTGGTTATCGGATTTCATTCTTTGAACAAAATCAGATGGCTCTTCTAGTCCCGGGAAAGCTTTCTGGATTGCTTTGGACTTCTTGTATTCCTCATGGGCGGTGACGGGCTTGAGGCCGACCGCACCTACTGCGGTATGGTATTCGCCCTTGCTGTGTGCGGCATGTTGGGTGTTTTTGCCGAAGTTCGACTCAAGGTGGGCGATGGGCAACATGTCCTGATGCAGGCCCTCCGGGCTCCAGCTTGGTCGGGCCTGTGCTACTGGCTTTTGAGCCGTAGCTGAAGGATTAGAAGACATCAGGTTCAGGGCTGCGCCGGTAAGTAATCCGGCCAGATTTTTGTCTAGCGACTCGGATTTATTTACGTTGCCGCTCGATAGTCTTCGAATGGCTTCTTGGGCAAGCCTGTGGATGTTTGAGTCTGGTCGATTTTTGCTGGCTATGTAACGCGCCGCCTCAAGTGTAAGGTTGGGGTTTTCGGCTGCGCGGTGGTGAACCTCAGAGCCAGCTTCGTTTCTTTCGACTAGGTATTTGAGGGTTTCTGGAATAATGTTTTTGTTTAGGGCTGCGGCTAAGTGGACAAGAGAACCAGACTTGTTGTTTTCGATTAGGTGTTTGAAGGCGTCTGGAGTAATTTGGGGGTTTATGGCTGCGTATTCGTGAATCCTAGAACCGGGTTTGTTTACATCAATCAGGTGTTTAAGGAGTTCTGGATGGATGTTTTGGTTCATGACTGCGTTTAAGTGAACAATAGAGCCAGCTTGGTTTTTTTCAACTAGGTGTTTTAGGAGTTCTGGGGTAATGTTTTTGTTTTGGGCTGCGGCTTCGTGAACCCAAGAACCAACTCCGTTTGTATCAATTAGGTGTTTGAGTAGTTCTGGTTTTGTAAATCTAGCCAATTCTACATTTGCTTCATGGTCACCGTGTGATGCTATGTTTGTGTGTAATTCTGGTGGTAGGTTCGGGTTTTTTACTAACCATGAAGCCAGCTTTGGATTCTGCGCCAGCAACTTAAAGGTGTCTGGATTTAAGTCTTTACGTTTGGACAGGAGTTCTTGCACTATATTTTCGTTATTTCCTGCCGATGCAACTTTGGAGTGAAGTTCTGGCGGCAAATTTTCAAGCCTAGCCAACTTTTCAGCTATTGCGTCGTCTGGATTTTCCATCAAT
>RGUK01000043.1 GCA_010027825.1 bacterium | reverse complement strand
GGGTGACAAGTGGTACATCACAGTGAATTCGAGCAAGGCTGGTCCGGTGCGCAAGCTCATCCTGCGCGACGACCTTCCGACCTCGCTGCTCACACAAGATGGCGCGCCGGTCGACAAGGTTGGTCCGGTTAGCATCACAAACGCCGGTTCCGGCTATGTGACGCCCCCGACAGTTACGTTCTCTGCGCCGACAGGCAACCTTGTGCAGAATCAAACTGCCACAGGTGTTGCGGTACTCGGCACAGGTGAGAACGCGGGTAAGGTTGTTGCCATCACCGTGACCAATCGTGGCGCTGGTTATACCGCCGCCCCGACCATCACGATCGCCGCTCCGGGCAGCGAGGGGGGCACCACAGCCACAGCGACCTGCCAGCTGATCAGCGGCAAGGACATGGACCTCAAGCTGTTCATCAAGGACGATATCCAGATCTCGAAGAATCGGATCGGATACGCTCCGATGACCAACTTCTGGTACGAAGACACGCAGATCTGCGTGCAAGAAGGCATCGTTGCTTACCACCCCGAGTGGACAAGCGCCGGCGCCGAGCAACCGCTGCCTGTCATGTCTGGCAAAGTTTACGTCGAGTATCGCGAGTGGCTGTCTGAGCTGGCCGATCAGGTCAACTCGATCAGCGACGTCGCCGATCTCGATCAAATCAAGGGCCAGCTCGATCCCGATAACCCGCTGAAGTGGGGCGTTTACAAGGCGCTCAGCAACAGCAACGGCACCGTTGTAAAGTACACCGCCGTCGCCGATCCCGAGAAGTACGACGAAGAACGCAGGTGCTTGAGCGGCTTAAGGGCCGCGACGACCTGTACAACCTCGTTCCGATGACGTTTGACCGCTGGGTGCAAAACCTGTGGGCTGCGCACATCGGCGCCGAGTCGAACGAGTACGCGAACAACTGGAAGGCCGGCTTCTTCGCCCTCAAGGCGGTGCCGACTATAAAGGTTGTTGGTGAAGGCGTCAATATCAAAGGTGTGCTTGGCGAAACGGTAAACGAGCCGGTTCTTGCTACGCTCTCCGACGATCCGAACGCCACGAACACGCAGTACACGCGGCTTACCGTTACGTCGGGCAACGGCTACTTTATCACAAATGACGTCCGCCCCGGCGACATCGTGCGTTATAACTACGCCGTAGACGGCTTCGGCGAAGAGCAGTACGAAGAGTATGTCGTTGATCAGGTGGTGTCTGAATCGACTCTGCTGCTGTACTCCGGCGCCGACGCCGCGGTAACAGTTCCGCAGCGCGTCGAGATCTGGCACAACCGCAACCGCAACGAAATTGTCGAAGACATTGCGCAGCAAGGTGGTTCGCTCTCGAACCGGCGTGTGTGCGCTGTGTGGCCGGATCAGGTCGGCGAAGCCGGTACGATCCAGCCCGGTTACTATCTCGCGGCGGCCCTCGCGGGCCTCGTGAGCGGCGTGGTGCCGCACCAGCCGCTGACAAACGTCGAGGTCGCTGGTTTCGATGACTTCTCGCGGTCCTACAAGTACCTCAACGAAACGCAGTTGAACCGTATGGCTGAAGCTGGCGTCTGGATTGTGACTGAAGATCGTGACGGCACCCCGCACACGCGGCACGCGCTCACGACCGACAACCTCGATCTGAACCGCCGCGAAGAAATGATTCGTCGTAACGTTGACAGCATGTCGTACCTGTTCTATCGCCGCCTGCGTCCGTACATCGGCCGCACAAACGCGCAGCCGGGCATGCTTTCGGTTCTTGAGTACCAAGTGAAGAGTGTGATTAACTTCCTCTCGACTAATGGCACTACAGAAGAACTCGGCTCGCAGCTGATTTCTGGTGAGATCCGTACCCTGCAGATTCATCCTCTGCTCAAGGACCGCATCGAAATCGTGCTCGACCTTGTTGTTCCGGCGCCGCTCAATAACATTGAGCTGCACTTAGTTGTCTGACGTAATTGACCAAAGTTAAAGTACACACCAACAACAAAGGTTAAGGTGAGCTATGCCAGCTAGTTTCGGAAATAAGCAGACGCACGTCGGTTCGTTCCGCGCGGAAGACCTAGAACTTACGCTCGGCGGACAGAAGGCGGTGCTGGTGCAGCAGGTTCAATTCACGTGCAACCGCACCGTGAACATGCTGTACGAGATCGGGTCGAATAACGTGTACTATGTCGGTAACCGCCGGCAGGGTCAGTGCCAGATGAGTCGCGTTGTTGGTGGCAACTCCAGCATGCGTCAGCTCATTACAAAGTTCGGCAACATGTGTCAGCCGGATACGCTGGTGCTGAAAGCTACTGGTCGTGGCGGCCAGAAGTGCTCGCAGGCCAAGCGCACGTACACGATGCTTGACGCGACGCTCACGTCGATTGGCGCGAGCATTACAGCGCAGGAAATCGTGCTGACTGAAAATCTCGGCTTCATCTTCTCAGACCTTGAAGACGATTGATTTTAGGCGGTAATATCGGTAGTTGAGTAAGCGGCGGTTGCGTAAAAACCAACCGCCGCTTATGGTATTAGGCTGTAAAGCCTTGGGCGTAATGCCCGTAACCACACCTATTTGGTGGCATAAAAATGGGCGTTACCCCGCCGGGTAAACCGGTCAGTAATACACCACAAACTGGGCAACAACACTCCTACGATCTTGCGTCTGCTGCCCGGCTTGTTGCGCAAAAACAGTTAGCTACCCGCACCGGAACGGCGGCTTACGGCTCGCAGGTGCAGGCGGTAGCCGACCCCTTCTCTAAACTGCACGGCTACAAAGCCGGCTTTCAGGACACCGGGCGCCTGTGCACCGGTTTGATTGTCGACGGCACGGCGATCGCTAACTGCTACAAAGTTTTTGTAGAGAAGTCTCGGGCGCCAATTATCGCAGCAGCCCTGTCTACGACAAGTCAGGTGTGTTTCGGCGCGTCTGCTATTAACACGTACGCTCCCGGTACACCCGTTGTCGTCATGATTCACGACCGGCTTGGGCAGGCGTATATCGTCGGTTGTGTGCCGAGCGTTTTAGATATCGGCACGCGCGCCTATCACGATTATATCTCGCAGGCTAGCCGCAAACGCGTAGATGACTGCCACAAGAAGTACATCAAGGAAAAGCTCAACGGGCAGATGGTTGACTGGTCGTGTTGGCGCCCTTGGGACGCGACACTTGCGAGTGAGTGGGGCGCAGTATCAACCACGGGTATCGGCATTTCTGTTGATGACTTCATGCTGCGCGCATCGGTTAACGAGTTTTGCGGGATTTACGGGTTCTACCACGACCAGATGCTGCGCGTAGCCGGTTACAACATGCAGGTTTGGACAGCCGGCAGCGAGCGCGACGCCTATATGGATCAGGCGGAGTGCAACGATAGTACCGGATATTCGCCGTATCCGTGGGAAGCGGCCGGCATGATCGAACCCGGCCTGCCTATGGTGCAGGAATTTCAACCAAAAGATTATCAGTGCCCGCTTGGCGTGCCTTATTACTCGCACTGGGAAAATAAAAACGAGTTTCAACAGCCATATCACCGCACGCAAAAATTCTTTGGTTATTTAGGGCAAGGTTCTCGCACCATTACGCACGCGCCGCCGAAAGGTGTACAGCGATGGACGTACAAACCCGGGAGCGCCGGCGCAGCGATCAAACCGTACGAGTCCAGTATTCAAGGTAAAGACGGTTTTTCACCTGATTGTGGCGGCGGTGAAAAAACCAAAGACCACGACGAAAAACCTGTTTACGGCCTACAAGAAGATAACACAGCACTAGACGGCCGCCGATTCATTACGTCGTCCAAGGGCATTGTGTTATCTAAACGCATTCTACTGCCCATGCCGCAACGTCTCCGCAGACCCGAGTCTGGCGAAGGTGACGACACAGAGCGCAATTACAAAGCGGCCAGTAAATACGGTAGCGGCCCAGAGCACAAGATTACCGGTGATATCAAAACCACCGACAGCAAGTGGCCGAACATGCAGCGCGCCACGGCTGTTCTCGATCTACACGGGTACCTGTTTAATTACGCCGGACTGCACCCGTTTTACTGGCACGCTAAGGACTACAAGACGTGGGAAGAACAAGATCTGAAAAGTGAAGGCTACGCCGACGTTAATCAAAAAATCCCCGAGTTCGACCAGCTCAAAGGTTCGATGTACCTCAAAGAACCGACGCCTAAAGAGTGGAAAATTGATCACCGGTATAACGAACAAAAATTCTACGAGCAGGAGTCGTATATCTCACTGCTAGAAGACGGCGGCGTGGTAATTGGTGACGGATACGGTGGCGAGATCCGCATGGTGGCGGGTTGTGTAATCATCTCGGCTCCGGGCGACGTGTGGCTCAAGGGCGGCCGAGACGTTCAGGCGTGGGGCGGTAACGATGTGATTCTGCGCTCAAACAAGTCGGTAGACATTTCTGCAACCGAAAAGAACGTGCGCATCAAAGCCGAGCGCAACGTTCTCGTGTTTGCCGGTAACGAAACGTCTGATCGAGAAGGCGGCATTTTGCTTGAGTCGCGCGGGAAGACAATCGAATACGACTTCGAGCAGTGCGGTGATGAAATTAAGTTTGCCGGTGTCGTTGCGCGCGCTCCCTATTCAAACGTGGTGGGGCTGGCGCATCAAATTTATTTGCGCACGGGCGGCGGCGACATTAAACCGGGCGACATCGTGATCGACGCGTCTACGGGCTCAAAAGACATTGTCACCAAATCGAACAATTTGTTTAACTACCTAAAAGAAGCTGGCGAGGTTTACCACTTCTTTGGTGGGCAAAAGGTCGGTGGAACAAACAAAGCGAATATGTTCCGATCTGAGCAGACGTTGCTTTGCGGGCCCATCGGCACAGACGGCGACATCTTTTGCGACGGGAATGTACTGTGCAACGGCAGCGTGCTTGTATCAAAGGGCCACATTCTTACCGAGCAAGCCGCGCGCGGCGCAATATTCGTCGGTCCGTGCGACGGAGATTGTCAGGGACAGGTGCGTGCGGCGATTGATATTTTCAAGCAGCTCATCGACAACGACATTCCGCAGGTTGGTGACGACATCGACGAGAAGCTGCTGCAAGAGTTGTGGTACAAAGAAAAACGCGCCGGCAACGATGACACAATCAACAAAATTGAATTCTCGTTTCGGCGCGACGACGACTACAAGATTCCAGATTTCATGTTGTATGAAGACCGATGGCAGCAGATGGCGCGAATCGGCGGTAAGAGCACAGAGAAATGGACAGAGCGACCTGTTAGCGCAAAAACCTGCGGGCCGACATGGCCGTTCCCCGGCGACAAGTGGCTTAACTCAGAACCCGCTTATGTCGAGCAGGATTTGAAAATTGTACAGAACGAGGGCGGCTACATCGACAAACGGCGCAACGAAGCGCCCGGCCTTGCGGCAGAGTACAAGGAGCCCGAATTCAAATCCAACACGCCCAAGATCATTAACGGCAACTACCCCATCATCCCGCGCCCCTGACGAAGGAGATAACCATGGAACTGGTTGAAAACGTTTACGTGTCCGATTTCACAAAGAAAACGCTAGAGCAGTTTGGTTGGCGTAAAGACGATCCAATTCCAGCCGAGCTTGGGCCGCTTATGCTGCGAATTAAAGACACGCTGCCGCCGTCTTCGCGTGTCGACGTCCTTATTGACAAAGACGCGATGAAAGAAGAAGACGTTGAAAATATCAAAACCATGCTGCGCGAGGCCAAAGAAGTAGCTAAGAAAAAAGCGCAGAAAGAACAGTTTGAAGAAGAGACAGAAAACATGCCCGACAGCGTGCGTGAGATGTATGCGCAGCTTCAGAACACTGACACTGAAATCATCGACGACAGAGAGGCGCCGGCAGCAGAAGACGCTGTCCCGGCAGCAGACACGGCCACGCCAGAGACGGCAGAGACCGAAGCGCCAGCAGCGCCAGAAGAGAACATCGTGCCGCCGATGGCTATTCTGCCGTTTTGCCCGCGCTGCGGTTGGGATATGCAGCAGAAGTTCGACGTTGAAGTGACGGATCGTGATAAAGAAGACTTTCTCGTTACGATTTTGGGCGGCTCGCGGTTTACACGTAAGTTTGAGTTAATGGGCGGCAAGATTGTGTTGGAATTCCGCAGCATGCTGGCTGACGAGAATTTCGATGTGCAGCGTCAGTTGTTGCTTGATCAGAATGACGGCCTGATCCTGTCAGAAGCCGAGTGGTTTCTACGGATGTTCGAATACCGCATGGCCTGCTCGCTCGCCGCGGTCTACGACGCCAACGGAAAGCCGCTCGTAATCGTGCCTGAGCTAAAAGAGTTCAAAGTCGTCGCAAACCCAGATAAACCTAACCATACCGCGCTCCCGGGTGCGCGCGAGTTTGTGCACAGCAAAGCACTCTCGCACGAAGTAACGCGGCGTTTGGCTGCTACGCACTTGCGCAAGTTTCAGCGGCTGGTTGAAGCGATGGAAGCTATGGCGCTTGAACCAAGTTTTTGGAACGGGATCGGGTAGCGGCCTTTATGGTGCGGGCTGCCGTTTCCGGTGTGATTGATTACACCGGTGCCGATCCCAAAAATAGACAATGGCGAATAAAGCACCTGTTAACGCTTACAACTCATGCAAGCAGCTCACAGGCACTGGCTCGCTCTTGTCGCGCACGGCAGCCTGACCGAAGAGAGTTTTGGTAACGCCAAAACGAGAGCAATCGAACTGTTAGAAAATATTCAAACTGCGCTTTTTCCGTGGGATCATACAAAAGAAGAGCAGAAAGACGCAGCAAAAGACACACCAAAAGCGAGCCCTAAAAAAGCTATAATAGCTGATAAATCAGCGCAGGAACTTATTGAACGATACAAAGAACTGAATGGCGGAAAATAACGGTGGCGTATGGCTCAATATCACACACAAAACGCCGCTGGCTTTACGCAAAATTATACGGGTAACCCATACGCTCCGCCCGTATACTCTCCGTTTCAAAACGCCGCCCACGTAGACGACGCGTTTGGCTATATGGCCAACATGTACGCCCCCGGACTGGTAAAAAGCATGTTCGGGCCGGACGCGTTTTTGGCGCATCAGGCGCCCGGGCAGGCCCTTCTGGACCAGTTCACGGCCGCTCGTTATCAGCGTCACGGTGTCGCGGCAATTGAAGCCGCGAACATGGCCGGCAATTCGCAGGTGGCGCAAAAGTTAATTGGCGCGCAGCGTCTTGTTAACGGCGGGCAACCCGTAACAGACCTAGACCGCGAGCATGCAAATATCGGCGCTCGCGTATTAAACAACCCAATATTTAAACAGTTTGCCGCGTCGCAGATCGGCGCCGAGAACCTTGAAGGCCAAGGGCCGCGCATGTCATCAGACTCGTTAAAGCAGTTCTCGCAGAATGTATATCAAAATCTGTACGGTGAAGATGCCAATCTTGCGGAAATGCACGGGTTCGGGGCGGTGGCTAGCGGCGAGATGATGGAGACTCTGTTCCAGCAGGGTCGCCTACCGCAGAGCATTGGTGCGCTGTCAGCCGCGGATCGTGTCAAAGCGATCAGCCGCACTAAGCGCGACGACAAAACAATGAACGAGTTGTCGAGACAGTTTGGGCACTCGGAGTTGATGTCGCGTGACGCCGCTTACGCGTCCGCCAGCGAAGAAGAACAAAAAATCATGCTGGCGGATAAGTTACCAGCATTTCGAAAACGGTTAGACGCCACGCTGGGCGAAGTAGACAAATTTCAAGCTAAAGATCCGCGGGCTAAGTCCGCGGAAGAAATCGAACAGCTAAGCGGCTTTGGGCTGGCGGCGAACGCGCTGGACGCAAAAAACGTATCGCGCGCCGTTAAAGAATACAACGGCGCCGTGTCTGCGATTAGAGAAATTTTTGGCGACAACGGCAATCCAAATGCCCCGATTCAGCAACTTATTGCTAATTTGCAACATTTAACAAACGGCGCTCAAACTAGTATGAGCGGCGGCAAAGTTGAATCGCTCGTGCGCGAAATTCGATTAGCCGCTCGCGACACAAATACCGACCTGCAAAACTTGAACGCCATCGCTGCCGAAAAGAAGGCCATGGCCCGCGGTATGGGGTTGCAGGAAGTTACAGCTGAAAAAGGACTTGCCGGCGATCTATTGCGCGGGCAAGCCATGGCTGACGCCGGCGTGTTTGACAAGCCCGGTTTTGGCAAGCTAAACCGCGCCGAAGCTGAAGCCCGCATGTCGGCTATGTCTACCCGCGGGGACGCGTCTGCTGGCGGTCGCGCACTTGCGGCACTTAACAGACTCGTATCAGAAAGTCCGGATAAATATCAAAACACGCAACTTGCCGCGGCTGTGGCAGCGTATCGCCGCGGAAAAGACAAATACGAGTACAAAGGACAAACGTTTAACTTAGCTGAGTTGGCGGGCCGTCAGGGCGTAAAAGGGTTGTACGCATTAGCGCGCGAAAGCGGCGCTAGCGAGCAGTTATTTACAGCTTATATGACCGATCGCATTGGAACTGAAGAGTACATGAATGCCGGATACGCTTACAAAGGACAACCCTACGAAATACAGCGAGATATTTCGCAACGACAAGAATTCAAAATCGGCGAACGTTTGCGCAGCGCAGCGGTGCGTAACCTCAAGCCAGCTGGCATGTCAGATGAGAAGTTTCGGGAATTGCGCAGTGGGTTGTCTGGTAGTTTTGCAAATAAAATGACGGGCATATTATTAGAAGAAACGGCCGACATGACGCAGGAAGAACGTATTAAAACAATGGAGCGGCGCGGAAAAGAAGAATTGACCAAAGTTTTTACCAGCAAACCCGGCGGCAGCATGGCACAAAAAGACGCTGAGCGCCAAGCAGAACAATTTTTTAATGCAATTTACGGCCAAACACCTGCGGAGAGGCAAGAACGGCTGCTGACAGCGATCTCAGAAATAGATACAGACGCGCAAGATATAACGGGAGTGTCTTCAGCAGCATTGCGGCAATCCTATGATAAAAAAATGCTTACCGACTCGGCCGTAAAAGAAGAAATGAACAAGCGCCGCGCTGCGCGATTTAAAATAGCCGGCGCCGGAACCGAATCTAAGATTGCACAACGATTTGGCGACGAACTAGAAAACCTAGCCAGCGAAAATGCCGGCATACAAGAAGGCTCGCTCAAACGCCTATTTGCAATCGCGTCTG
>RGUK01000420.1 GCA_010027825.1 bacterium | reverse complement strand
TAGGCTTTGTGACTAATGGCGCGGGCAGGTTTGTAGTGCAGAGCGCCTTGAAGCCGCTGGGGGCGGTGTAGGCGAAGGGGCGTTGGCCGAAGTTGGCAGCACCATTAACTGCACTGCCATCACCACCAAAGAAGGCGGACACGGTGCTAGAAAGGTTTGTGTAACTAGCACCAGTACCAGCAGAAGGGCTGCCTTCTAGCCAAGTATTGTTGCGTGCGAACCAGATGCGCCCGTTATCAAGATCAATGGCCACGCCAATAACATCGCCGGTTGAAAGCGTGCCACTAAAAATTGACGTGAGGCTGTTGTTGTTCTGTTTGTAGATAATCGTATTGCTGCTGGTAACCAATCCCCATCCGGTTGCCGTGGTGCCAGGGCGGATATTATTTGCTGTGTTTGTAGTAGCTACCCCGCACTCCCAGTTGACGCCACCACCGGCACCATTCATCGTGGTTTCAAAGTACCACTTGCCAGATGAGACAGCGATTGTTGAATACGCAACAGCAGTGCTACCTGCCGCTGATCGTGTCCAGTCAAGGTTTCCGTTTACGAGAGTGACGCCACCATTATTCAGTGGGTTTAACGTCGCATAATTCCCCCTCACCTCACCCCCAGCTCCAGTATCAGTGCCGCTCGAAGTGGGAACGTCTACTAGGCTGTCTAAAGATGCTGAACTATCGTTGTAATTACCTGCTACAGGACTTCCAGTAGCGGTAATAGTTCCAGGCGAAACAGTAGCCGCAGTTGCTGAAGTGCTAGATTGACAGCATAAAAGAACTGTATTTGTTACGTTAGACAGAGGCGCAGACGGTGGCGTAAAATTAGATGTGTATAAGGCTGTACCTTTAACAATGCGTACATTGCTTAAAATTCCTTTTATTGCGGATGTTGCATCTGAATACGCGCCGATATTCATAACATTTGTAGCCCCAGCTTGAGCAGAACTGGTAGCTGAAGCAATGGATACCCCATTCTTGTAAATAGTACAAGTTGTACCCGATCTTACAAAAGCATAGTGAATCCATTTATTGGCTTCTGGGGTTCCACCAGACACAACGTTTGATCCGTTTAAAAATAAAAAAACGTCCGTACTATTGCTGTGAAGGCAAATTAAGTAACCAGAATTTACTTGAGCGTAATTTGTTAAAGCCGCATCATTGGACCCTATTGTTGTTCTATTTAAGTAATATTCAATAGTAAAATCTCCTGTTCCTAAATTAAAATCCGAACTTGAAGGCGCGGTTAAAACATTTCCAGTGCCAAAAAATACACCCGCAAGAGATTTAACGCCATAAGCGGTTAAATTATTCGGCGTCCAATTGTTTCCGTTGCCACTAGTGTCCTTCCCTAATGTGCTGGCGGTGTTGCTGCTGTTATCCGCAAAATCGAGGTGAAACCCATTGGTTCCGTATGATCCGCCGCTAAAGGCTTTTGGGATGAGCTGGCCGGTGGTGGCGTCGGTGGTGGTGAAGCTGCTGGGGTCGAGCGCTTGGCCGTCGATGAAGTAAACCTCGGCTAGGTAGCCGTCAAAGTAGCGGCCAGTGTTGTATGTTTGCCTGCCGATTGCGTGGGCAAACGCTCCATTAACAGCTAGATTGCCGGTTTTTGCAACTTGCAACACTTGTGTGTTATTTACGTAAAAAGCAAGATTGCTTCCGTTGTAATTTGCAACAACATGATACCAGGCGGATGGGTCTCTAAAGACTGCAGTCGATGCGCCGTCTACTGACCATTGTGAAAAGTAAAGCGCGTTTGCTTGGGCACCAGGGCCGCCAAACCCAAACTCAAAATAATCTGTGTCATTACCTGCGTTGTACGCGCTAAAAAGCACCTGCCTTGCACCTGTATCTTTCACGCAATACTTCACCCACCCTGCCCAAGTCCAGGTGGTGCGATTGCCAGCAGACCCAGGCGTGCGGCTGAGGTAACTGGAATCGCCGGACGAGAAGCGGAGGGATCTACTAATCTGGTATCCACCAGCATTACCGTACATCAACAACGGATTAGAACAACCTGGAACTGTCATATTTACTGTTTAAGATTGTTGAGAAGTTGGCAAGCAAT
>RGUK01000419.1 GCA_010027825.1 bacterium | reverse complement strand
TTTTTTTCGGGGGTCTTAAGACTTTAATTAAACTTGATTATGGCCGTGTCATGGCATAGGGTCTTAAAACTTCCTATAGGATGACTCGAATTTGCATAATTAATTTTCTAATCGAGGATGCTCAAACCTACGTGGTTAAAGGGGGCGTTTTTTTCTCGATTGGCCTTTGGAGGGGGGTCGGGAGAAAATTTTTTTCGGGGGTCTTAAGACTTTAATTAAACTTAATGACGGGATGCCACTGCATGTATACTTCAACCTTAGGGGTAATCATAATTCGACACAATCGTCTACATGCAGACGATCCTCTCAATAAAACAAAGGAAACTACTCGAATGAAATTGTTGTGTGTCGAATTATGGTTAAGGTCTCGCACGATGACAGTCGATGTATAATCATAATTTGACACGGTCGTGTACATGTAGACGATCCTTTCAATAAAACAAAGGAGTGAGATTGTTGTGTGTCGAATTATGAATAAAACACAGTACATACAATGGAAGAACTTGGGCGCACTCGGTATACGCGTGTATTCTATTTTCTTGCGTGTACACAACAGGACATGTCCACCAGCACCGAAAAAATAGGCGCAGTCTTGTTTACGATCGTAAACGCAGTTGTTTTAATAATCCTGTTGACACAGAATGCACTCAATCCAACCCAAACAAGCGTGCTAAAAAACAGAGACATGGTTCTGTGGAGCAGTGGACGCATTCTTGTGCTGAAGATGGGTGCGGGCGACAATATAACCATGTCGACTTCAGTCGAGACATTCTCAATTGGCGTCCCACAGGAGCAGCTTGATTGTTATGATCTGTTCATCCGTGGACGACAATGCATGCAGCCCATGCGAGAGGCGCTGCCAATCCAGAGCCTGCACGTGTTTCGGACGACGGGCCCTGGTGGAGGACACGTTTTGTGCACGCATACACGACACGACATGGTCGCATGCGATCGAGTTGGCGGAAGGCGTATACCACTGCACAGCGAATCAGCTGAATGTGTATCAACGCATCCCCACGTGCGCAGAGATGCTCGTGTACAGCGCACTGTGCACGCCGTCGTCCCTTCCGGACATGTCTTATCCGCTCGACTTCTTGGTGCGCTTTGGCCCGTCGTGTCGCATGCTGCTCAACAATAGTAATATCACCAGCACTGCGATTATTCCGGCTGTGGCGGGAGTCGTGCAGACTTTGATGTTGCCACACAACTATACAAACAACACGTTTCGCGTCGTGTCCTCGTTTACAGACAGCCACGTGCTTGTCAGCGACCTTGTGGGGCCCGTCGTGATGAATGTGTGCATGCGGCCCCCGTTCCAGACACTCCCGTTTGTCGCCACCCAGCACGCTTCCACCACAAGTAGCCCTGCCACGTCTACAACAACAAGTAGCACGACAACCAGTGCACTACAGCCCGTCTATTGTGTGTTTTTTGGGAGCACGTGTGGCGACTTGCGCACCGTCAGCGACTCCGCGCCCGGACTGGCGGACATTCTGACGGTGGCCACCATCCCCGCGGATGCGCCCGGATACACGTACGCCGTGTCGCTCGTGGGCCACGCCGTCTCGTGCACATGTGCACGCCGGTCGATGGCGGCGCGATCTGGGTGGACCAACAGACGACGCTCGGCGGCGTGTGTTACACGGCGGTCCAGTGGGACTCATGCGACGGGCCGTACGGACCCATTGTGCTCGGCATCACACAGAACGCGAGTCTGCCCATCGAGTGTCTCAACGCAAGCAGCAGCGGCGGCCCCAAGCTTGCGGCAAACCCCGCATTCACAAAGCGGCCCGCCCACACAGCGTTTTCCGTTCGCGTCCGCTCCAACGCAAACGAGACCATCCTCCCGTCCCACGGCGTGGCGCCCCTGGCCCTCGTGTCCTGCGCGGGCTATACCCCGGCATGGACGCATCTTGGCAACATCCCAAGTATCGATTTTGACGACATCTGCGCCCAGGGCTACACAACCCCCGCCGGCACACTTATCAATGCCGCAATGCTGCAGATCCCAGGCCTCGCAACCTGCACCGACGCAGCATTGATGGTCACCTCGTACGACGCGGCCCT
>RGUK01000418.1 GCA_010027825.1 bacterium | reverse complement strand
CTTTTCGCCCGGTGCTGCTGCCCGAGACACTGCTGCTGCGGCCGGGTTAAGTACGCTGGGCACAACCGCGGGCCTTGCAGCTGCCGGAATGTTATCAAAACGCGTCGGTTCACCGATGCTGCAGAAGTTGTTCCAAAATGCAGCAAGGGAAAGCGTGCTGTTCTTTAATCCCATGCGCTCGTACAAATTGCTCAAGCGCCTACCTAACGCTGCTGTCCTGTCCGCACGGCAACTGGAACTCTCTGATAAACTTGTAAACTCAAAACTTCCCAAGACTTTCGCAAACGTCAACAAAAGTACCGTCGACAAAGCTACTAAAGCTTATAAAGACGTGCAGCAACTTCAGAATCAGACCCAGCGCTATGTAACACAACACGGCGAACTCCCCACAGAGACATTAGAAAAGGGTATTGGGGTCGCAAACGGTGTTATGAACCTTGGCGTTGGTGGAGTTGTCGGGTTTTTACCGCATGTAACCGGTTCCACGAGCCAATCTCCTATTAATGCAGCCTTTGCAAACAAATCTCCCATGACAACTCATAAACAATCGGCTGTAAATTCTGTCGCGCTCGATATTTACAGAAAATTATCCAAGAAAGCGGATACCAAAGAGGTGTATATCGAGCAACCGGCCAGTGATAAGCCCACGGTTGCAGGTGAAAATCCACCCAAGGTCGTCAAAACCAAGGGCGAAAGATGTAACTCGGAAATAAAGCCAAAAAGTGAAGTAAACCCGTTAATGGCGAAGCTTTCTGCTGTTTTGTCGCAGCCGATTATGCAGGCGCTAGAGAATGAACAGGCTGAAATGGAGGCCCGAGAGGCCGCCCGGATGCCTGCAAACGCCGGAATTAAGCGCTACGCCATGCCTGCGATGGGTACGCCCCTGCCTATGGGCATGCAAGCACAGGCGCCGCAGGCTCAACCACAGGCCCCGGCCGCGCAACCCCCGAACATGGGTTCCCCTGCTCCGTCTGGCCAGCTACCCCCGGTTGGCGGCGGTTCATCTCCCAACGCTAATCCCATTAATTCATACGGCGCGTTGTCTTCGACGGGTGATATTACAGGTAACGCAGCGTTTGGGACGGCTAACTCTGTAGGCGGCGAGAAGATGGCCGGCACACCAGCTTGGCAGCGTTCGGCCGGTAAGAATCCTGAAGGCGGGCTCAATGAAAAGGGGCGCAAAAGCTACGAACGTGAGACAGGCGGGAACTTAAAAGCCCCCGTGACTGAGAGTAAACCCACGGGCGAACGGGCCAAGCGCCAGAACTCTTTCTGCTCGCGGATGTGTGGCATGAAGCGGGTAAACACCGGCAGCAAGACCAAGTCTGATCCTGATTCGCGCATTAATAAATCCCTGCGCAAATGGAACTGCAAGTGCTCCAGCGCGATGGAATTTGGTGCGCAGTTTGCCAAGCTCGCAGCCGATGACGTTAAAAAAAAAGAACCCGCTAAGCCCGGTTTAGGCCACTCAGTTGGTTGGTATCTCGGCGGCATGCCCGCGACACAGGCAACGATTGGCGTGCCGCTAAGCACGTACATGAACCGTGTTGCACGGCCAGAAATGACTGCGACCCCGACACCTGAAAGCGCGCAGGCGTGGCAGCAACTCCGTAATTATGCGACTAGTCAAGGCGTAGATGTGACAGATAATCTTGCCGTTGCGCGCATGATTGAACCAAAACTGCCGCCGCGACAGACCGGCCGCTGGTTTAGCGATATCATGAATAACATAACGCACAGAATGCGGCGCTCAGCTGCGGATAGCGTGCGACAAAGTCCCGCGTTTTATACGCCGGCAAATCCGGGGGTTGGGATATCAAAACCGACGATTGGCCATGCTTGGAATGTGAAAAATCCCGGCGTATTAGCGCACGAGTTAGGGCACCACATGGGCGGCAAAGCGCTAATGTATGGAAACAGAATCGGTCGGCCGTCGATTGCGCTGGGCACGGCCGGAGCGCTTCTCTCGAACAACGAAACTAATTCGCGCAACTCGGCAATCGCTGGTACAGCCGGCGCAGTGCCTATGTTGGCGTCTGAGTTTGATGCGTCTCGTCGTGGCGCCAAGCT
>RGUK01000417.1 GCA_010027825.1 bacterium | reverse complement strand
ACCCCTTACAACATCTCTTTTTCCCTCAAAGAACCGGCAGCCTTTCGCGATGGCATCATGTATTGCGCACAAAATGGCAAAAAAGAAGCGCTCAAGGCTCTCCTGAATGCCACCGCCTACAAGCCAAAAAAAATCATCATGGTGGACGACAAAGATCACTACGTCAATGAAGTCATCGAAGCTGGCAAGGAGCTAGGGATTGAGGTCGTGGGTATTCGCTACTCCCAGCTGGATCAAAAACTTAAAGAATTCCAGCTTGACCATGAAAGCAAGCAATTGCTCAAGCCGCCAGCAAGCAAGCTTATTGTTGAGCACACCACGATTGATGCCGTTAAGCAATACTTGGTGCCTGGGGCTGTTGTTATTTTTGACATAGATGAAACCGTGATGCGCTTGCAGCACGATCACCAGTATGGCAGCAGCAAATGGCTGCAAAAGCTGATTCAGTTTGCCAGTGTTGAACACGGTTGCGGCCAAGAGGACATTGATCGCTTAATTCTACCTCATTACTATACTGCTCAGGAACAGGCGCCCGTGTGCGCAGTTGAGGCTCATACGGTTGCATTCATTAAGGAGTTGCAACAGACCAAGGTGCCGGTAATGGCCCTGACCGCGCGCCGCCTGGAGGTGATGGAACCGACGCTGCGGAACTTGCGAGCCTTGGGCATCGATTTTTCCGTCACTGCGCCGCTCAAAGAGCCAACTTCGTTTGCCATAAACCATCCCAACTTATTCATTGAAGGGATCATGTTCTGTGGCGGCGTACAGCGCACAAAAGAGAATGAAAAAGCAGTCCATGCTAAAGATCGTGCTATCAAGGCACTCTTCCGCCACTGCAACCTCAAGCCGACCCGTGTTGTCGTCGTTGATGATAATCCGGCATATTTGGAGTCTATTGTAGATACGATTGTCAGCATGGGTATTGACTGCGTGGGCATCCGGTACGGTGCATGCGATCATTTGCGCAACACCTGTGTTTTGGACGATGCCAGCAAAGATTTAGTCCGCAGCTATGTTGCTGCTAAGGCGCAAGAAGCTTGATTGTAGCGTAATTATTGCAGCATAAGCCTTCCAGGACGTAGAATGGGACTGTAAAACCAACGTCTACAAAGCTGGGGGGCTTATGCTGGGCAGATATTTCTTGGTTGCTGCACTTGTCGTTACGTCATGCGCGGCAAAAGGGCCGGTTGCTCATAAAAAAGCGCCTGAACGACTTGAAAAAACCATTGTGGTAGTCGATACAGCTGACCGTGAGGCATGGCTCTATAAGCCGGTGTTTGATATGATCAAAAACCTGGGCTATAGCGTCGATTATAAGCCGCTTGACCAGGTGCTTGATGAGGACAGTATTCCTCGCAGTGCTGGGGTGTTTTTCATTTTTGGCACCGAGTTCTTAAGCGTTCTTAACAAATCTCACGTGTGTACCAAGGTGTTGCAATTGCTCCATTTTGCGGCCCAACAGACTGGGACATTGGTGGGGCTAGCATTTCCTTCTATGCGCACGACGCAAGGCATGAATTTGGTTGCTGCGTGTGCGCGTATTTTCGATCAGCTAGGGGTGAAGACACCCCCCACTGCTGTTGAGTATCCTTTTCCACCCATGCTTGCTGCCATCGATGAAAAGGCCAGTGATGATATGGCCGTGCGAGCCTTTTTTTACCTGACCAATATTTTCCTGAGCACGCCGCTTGAGTCTCGCCCGTTGGATTTTCATACAACTTTAAGTCTGCCACGAGCACAAGGTATTGAGTTTGACGTTGATCAAATGAAGGAAGTTTTGCAGGTGCATGGGTGTAACCTTTCTCTCATGCCCCGTCTGGCCGTATGTTCACCGGTCATAAAAAAAACCCTCCCGTATGGCGTTTATTGGTACAACCACGTGCGCAAAAACCATGTGCTGGTGACGACCACCAATATTTTATCATTTGCTGGGATTACAGAGAATTTCCACGTAACCCCTATCAATGTTGGGCTACGCATTGAAATGCTTCAGCAGGTGCACCGTATGCTCTGGGAGACGCTCGTTTTATCTCAGCTTGCTAACAAAGCAGCCGTTACACAGGCGCTTAG
>RGUK01000416.1 GCA_010027825.1 bacterium | reverse complement strand
ATTGAGCCCATGAGGCTAAGGCCGAGCCATAACGACTGAACAGCCCAATCACCCGCTGCTATGGGCGCCTGGTGCTTCATTAAGGTTCGCAGCAAAAGAAACACGCCGGCTCCTGCCAGCAAATGCACGCGCGAAGATGGCATACGTATCTACACCAATCGGCTGAGGGCGGTCCCGGGGTAGTAGAATTGCAAGACCCGCTGCATGGACCAGCCACGTTTTAGAAGCTCGCGGCAGCCTACCTGGCATACGCCTTTTTGGTGGCCATCGCCTTTGCCTTGGATGACGATCCTGTCGTTGATCTTTTTGATGGTGTAATTTAAGCTCCGCACGCGGATGGAAAGGGGGCGTCTAATGTCCCGACCACTCAGCAAAACTCGTTTGTTGTTTGTTCCAACAATGCTGACTTTGTGTACAACGCCCGCTTTGTCTGCGTCAACAACCTTTATTTCTTTGATCTGTTTGATGCCATCCAGCTTTTGCTTGGTGGCTGCATCTGCAAGTAGTTTATCAAGAAACGTTTTGTGGTGCAGATCAAGTTGCCAGCGGTAGTGTTGGCTCTGGGGGCAATAAATGCATTTTTGCGAACGCATCAAATAAGGCTTGGTGGTGTCTTTGCATCGCATGAGTGCGGGGACCGATCCGCCGCAACAGATATCGAACATCGTAAGCGCAATCTTGCCGTTATAGGTCAAAACTAGGTCTTGCGTTTCCTCCACCGCCTGACGAATGCGCGTGAGGGTATGCGTGCCGTTGTACACTTGATGCAGATTGGTGTTGCGAATATCGTAATATTTATAAAAAGGGTGGCTTGAGCGTGCCAGCGTCATTTGATATGCCGCGTAGGTGCGCGAAATGATGGCTTGTAGCTTTTGCATTTCAAAGGGCCATGTGGGCACGCATTCGTAGCGCACTACCGAGCAGACGTAGTCTTCGAGCGGTACTTTATTGATGATCAAGACTTTTTTATTTTCTTCATCTAAGCGGATAATGATGTTGCCATGGTAGGTTTTGCCGCCTACCGTGAGACGGTGGTGGGGATTGGCAATTTCTAGGCTGTTATGTTTCAATCGACGATGCTTGCCGTCGCTGCATTGCAGATAAAGACGGTTCTCTGCGCACAGAATATTGATATTCTCCCCCTCAAACAGAACCCCCTCGTTTTCTTCGGCAGGGCATGAAAGTATGGAGTCGTGCTTGCCCTGAATCACCAGGTGAGGATCGTCTGCCAAATCAAATTCATCCAGAAGAACCCGGATTTTTTTAATTTCAGGGGTTGCTTGGGTGGGTGGCGGTGAAAGAGGTGTTGCTGGTTCCTCAGCTGAAGTAGCGGTAGCTGGTTGGTGCTGCTGACGACTTGTTTTACTTTTTCCTTTTGCAAATGCAGGAGTATACACAAGAAGTGCGGCGATTAATAACCTGGTGAATGCGTGGCAAAAAGCCATAAGACCTATTTCTGCTAGAGGATGAATCGCTTAAAGATGCAGCCCATAGTCTGCCAGAATTTTGCTAAAAGCGGTAGGCACCTTCTTTTTGTGATCAACGCCTAAGTTGGCCAGCGCGTCAGCGTCAGCATTTTTTGCGCGCAAGACATGCGTGAACGTCGCGTGGTGCTTAGTAAGATGCTGGCGAATGATGCCATGCAGCGCTTTTAGCTGCTCGTTCTTAACTTGGTACACACCATTCATTTGCTTAACAAGCAATTCAGAGTCGGAAAAAAAGCGGATTGGCTGATGGGCAATAGCACCATCTTTGATTAATTTTTCGATAAAAAATATAGCAAGCAGCAGTGCTAAATACTCAGCTTGGTTGTTGGTTTTTTTACCAAGAAACAGCCCTTCTGCCAGCACCGTAGTTTTGTCTTGTGTGATGAAAATGCCAGCGCCTGCGGGTCCTGGATTGCCGCGCGCAGCGCCGTCTACAAACACACTAAGGCCGCTTGTTGCCGACCGTGTAGTATTTTTAGCCGCTGGTTTAGTAGAAGATGGCGAAAATAAGGAGAGTTGCGTTGCCATCATGCTCCCTGCAAACTGTGTTCAGCTAGCTTACGCATAAGGCTCTGAGTGATGA
>RGUK01000415.1 GCA_010027825.1 bacterium | reverse complement strand
GGGGGGAAAACGAAGGCCGCAGGTAGGCCATTTGCTGGAGCAGATAGTTGATGCGAATATTTTCGCGCGAAGAACGGGGATACATGCTCAAAAAGTCGACAAAGCGAACATGCTTAACGCCTTGCTCCTGGAGACGCGTGGCTAAGTCTTGCATGAAGTAGGAAAACTTGTAAGGAAAGCGCACACCGTTGGTAAAGAGCATCTGATCGGCTTCAATGTTTTTTAGCCCTTCTGAACGCACATTGCCAAGCGGCATCAGACAGCGGAATTCATAGGGCTTGACGTCGCGGAAGAGGTACGGCTGATCGTTGAAGAAGAAGGGAATCCAACGATTAGTCTGTTGCTTGCCAAGCAATACCACATTGTTCAGGAATAATGCATGGGGCCGCTCAGGATCTTGGAGCATGGCAGCAAAGTGCCCTTCTTGCCCAATGCAGTCGATCACTTCCTCAAGGGCCACTTCATAATCTTTGACCAAGGCATCATGGTTAGCGGCTACGTGTGCACGCAACTGCGCCAGGGCCGGCTCATCAAGCTCAGTCGCCGCATCTACAAAGACTTTGCCATCAGGCTTGTAGGTGAAATGGCTCACCTGCGCCGGGAGGTCGGCAATGAAGACGTTGGGAGCAAAGGGAAAAATCTCAGCAAGCTGGGAGGAGGAATTATCAACGTGGCCGAAGGAGCGTACATCTGCCCCGTGGCGCATCCAATTTTTGACATTGCCCAGCATGGTACTTTTGCCCACACCATCCACAAAGCTGCAGAAAATGTAAACGGTTGGCTCGTCCTGCACCGGTTTCAGGTGCTTGGTGAATAGTTCTACAAAGTGTTGTGCATGCAGCGTGGCGCCGGCACCTTGCTTGAGAGTAACTTCAATCGGGTAAGTTATGTCAGGCCCGGTAAAAAAGGCATGCAGGGGCAAGGGGGACCGCTGCAGATGCCTGATGTATTCGATAGAAAACAACACGTCCTGCGTGCCTGCAATCTGCTGGTTACCAACGCGAAATGCGCGCTGATGCAGCGCAACCCAGAAGCGTTCAAGCGCTGTAAGCGCACCCCGGGTATCTTTTTTTGCCAGGAGCTTGAGCATGTCTAGCTCCTGTTGCATCAGGAAGGGGAGCGCTTGACCAAAAGCATGTTCTTGTAAAATGCTGGCGCCATCCTGGAACAGGTGCACCATGTGTGCATCGATGTGCTGGAATGCCGGATCTACCAAACCCGGCAACTTTTGGTGCAGCTTTGGCAGTTGCTTGAACAAAAAGCCGGTCATAAAGCCAAAGTAATTGTGCAATTTAAGCGACCAGCCAGCGTTATTTTTGCGCATTGCCTCGTCGTTGATGCGCTCCTGGGCAAAATTGGTGTAGTACTGCGGCATGGCGGCCTCTTCGTACCCCATAATCACCAAGCGCCCGTCCAGATGCATGCCTGCACCGCCCAGGTGCTGCTCCAATTCGTCCAAACTCTGTGAGGTGTATTGCAGCAAGAACGGATGGTACTCGTGGGTGTAGCGGCCCTCGGGTGAAAGTTCGTAGGCGTTGATGAAGCTTTCGACAAAGCCCTTGCCATCTAGATGGTTAAGATGCGACGCGTTGACGGGCACTATGGATAAGAAGGCCCATGAGAGCAACAAGGCGATCGCTTTCATAAGCTCTTTTTCACGACTCGCCATACCCGCCTCCTGCCAGTCCAGAGAACTTACCATACCGCTGCTGCGCAACAAGCTGCTCGATTTTCTCATCGCTCAAATTTTTGCTTTTTTTAAGCAGGGTAAAAAGGCTGCCAACAACGCCCGCAAAATGCTCATGATAGTCGCGTTCGTAGACGGTGTGCCGCAAATTTTCTTCCAAATACTCCAGCTCCGCGCGGTATTTTGCCGCTGCTGGAATGTCTTCTCGCTTGATTGCATCGATGAACAACTTGTTGACGTAATCATAAGAAAGAGCAATCGATTGCGGCACGGCCACTGAGTTGCAATCCTCCAGCAAAAAGTCGATCAGGTACTTGGCTTTTCTGCCTGCACCGCCCAGGTGCTGCTCCAATTCGTCCAAACTCTGTGAGGTGTATTGCAGC
>RGUK01000414.1 GCA_010027825.1 bacterium | reverse complement strand
CACCGGCTGCGTGTACATCCGCAGCGTTGTGTCGATCAAATCCAGTTCGGATTGAGGGAAATTAGCAGCAAGCCGACTGAAAAGAGCATAAGTAAGGTCAACGTCATTAACACAATAATCTCCATATTTCGCCAGATCTTCCGACGTAAAATCTTCCCGTCTCTTACCCAGTGCATTGACTACCTCTGTACCTTTCTCGCCCAACTTGTAACGAAGTACGAGCGCGGAGAGCGAGCCGCCCGCGTCCACACCATGTATCGCTCGCGCCATGCAGAGCGTGTCGAAGTAATACGCAGGGACAATGCCATACTTAAATGCAAGGATTGCCCCGTCGAACATCATGTTGTGGCAGAGTAACGCAGATTCAGACCAGTCGATCTTGCGTAGTTCTGCCTCGATGTTATCTGCCACCCAATACGTTTTGCCGTCGTCAATCTTGATGCCCACGCCGATCACTTGGAACCGTGCGTCATTGACGTACTCTTCAGTCGTCATCCTCGTGAGACTGAAGTCTTTCGCGTAATACGTTTCAAAATCAAGCGTGATGAACGCCATGTCTTTCCACCTTATCGTTTGCGACGGGACTTATCTTTCTTGAGCCGTGCAACTTCCTGTCGCAACAAAATGATTTCTTCACGGCACTTCCACAAGATGCCACCTAGCGTTAAGAATTTAAACTCGGTCGTTGTGCCGACCTCGTTGATCTCGTCGGGCAACTCGCGAATCAAGTCAAGGATGTCGTCTTCAATCTCCACGTTTAATACCTCGCGTTTTATTGACCATCCAATCCCATACCCGACTTCTCTTATGCTCTTTCCAGTGCAACATCCGGTGGCAATTCGCGCAGAGTGGTATGCATTTATCCTCTGCTTCACGAATTGCTGCGGTGTATCGGCCCTGTCGAATCAAGAGCGGCACTGCTTGTTTGTTTTCCCGTATCACATGATGAAAGTCGATGACCGCAGGGTGCGACACCCCACACTTGGTGCAGGATTTAGACGCCTTGTATTTAGTCCATGCCTTGCGGTACTTGTCTTTGCGTACACGGTTACGGGTTAACACTAACTCTTTGTTCTGTTCGTACCACCTTTTGGAATACTCTTTGTGTTTCTCTTTCCGTATCTTCAGATCTTTGAACGGCATCGCAATACATCATGTCCGGATGGACATACTCCAATGGTGGTAGCGCATTAGTATAACCGGTTCCACTGCAAGTGGGGCATTCCGATTCAAATATTCCGAAGCAATCGGTACGGCGTTCGCCGTTACATGTTCCGCAACGCTGCCTTGGCCTTAGCATTCTCACGCATGATTCTCCAATCGTATTGTTTAACACCCTTGATAATTGCGTTTGTCAGGGTGCTCTTGTTAATCCCAAACTCTTGGGCAAGTTGCGCAAAGGTCTTCATTTCCTTACGTTGCCGTTGGAGTTCTAGTGCAATCTTGTACTGTTCAAAGGTCAGTACGGGTTTATTTCCCGGGGGTCTTATTTCACGGGACATATGAGATGCAGCAGCCGCTCGTAGTCAAGGTCAAGCATGTCGCAGATCCACCGCATCGAACCCACGCCCGTCGCGTCTGAGAACACCCAGTTAATCGCAGGGCGACGCTCGTTGTACGTGTCCATATCCTTGATGGCGAGGTAAATCACCGCAGACCACAGCGCATTACAGGCCGCGTCATCGGGATGATTAATCACTTACTTATCCTCACTAGTCTGGCTGTGTATCCCGTGTCGCCACAGACACTCTTAATCCACATCTTGCGGCTATTGCGCGTGACGATCTTGCGGCAGTGCTTGCATCGGTACTTCATTTGTCACCTCTACCTTGAACATCTGTTGAATCCGAAGCGCAAGACAACGAATCATGCAAGATGCGTAATGCCGCGCAAATCTTTTCCCGTTCGACTGCAACTTCATCGGGCTGCGCCAACGCTTCGGCAAGCGCATTGATTGCAGGGGCACGCACCACGTTCAGCGAATGATGCGGGTCTAACTGTTCCCACATGACCAATGCTTCGTGTGCCATATCAGCGGCTTTGCGTAGGTGGGTCATTTGTCACCTCGCG
>RGUK01000413.1 GCA_010027825.1 bacterium | reverse complement strand
TGCTTACATCTACTTCTACTTCTACTTCTATTTCAACGTCTACGGTTACGTATTATGCTACGCCTACATTTACGCTATCATCTTCGTTATCTGGATCACTCTACGGTTTTTATCACAATCCAACGGTTGCGACTACAGCCAGCAATTTTACCCTTGCAAATGCTTTTGGAATTTATGCAGACGCGGGAGCTTTAACGGGCGGAGGATCTGTAACAAACGCTTACGGGGGCTATTTTGTTAATCCAACATTTGGATCTACCGTTAAATGCGCATTATATGCAGCAAACGCAGCCGTAGGCTACAATGTCACACCCCCATCAAGCGGAATGATCATTAGCGGAAACGTAGGAATAGGCACAACTTCGCCATCAGGCTTATTCACAACAGCTAGCACCTCTACTCCGGTAAGAGCAAATTTGATTTTTAACGAAAATAATAACACAGCAGCAGCCACAGGCAAGGGTGCGACAATATATTTCCGTACGCGCGATTCTATTAACGCGGTACAAGCTCAATTTTATATTGCTGCATCTACAGAAACCACCGATTGTTCATCTTCGTCTATGATTGTCGGCACATCGTTAGTAGGTTTGCCAAGAGATGTGTTTAGAATAGCTGCAAACGGCGGTATTAGTGTTGGTACTTCGTATATATCTACTACTCCTCCAACGAACGGAGCGATTATTGAAGGAAATGTTGGAATCGGAACTAATGCTCCATCCTTTCCTTTGCAAATTAGCTCCTCTTCGACGACTTCCGGTCTTTATAACAACCCGTCATTGAGCACAAATACTAGCTCCGTTAATAATGTAGGTTTGTATAATATACCCTCTATATCTACTACTGCAGCAAATAGTACTTCATATGGATTTTTAAATAATCCTACTTTTACTGCATCTGGTTCGGGAACATATACAAATTCTTTTGGCTCGTATTTTACAGGAACACTCTTAGGCACTAATACATATACATCATATTTTGTTGCTCCTGGAGGGGGAACAAATCGAGCAGCAATTTACACGGACAATATTTCAGTTGGATATACGGGAGTAACGCCTCCGTCAAATGGTGCTTTAATTAAAGGAGCCGTAGGAATCAATAATAATAACCCAGGATCAACTCTTGTTGTTTCAGGAACAGGAACAAACGGAGGCGTTGGGACAGCTACAATTTTAGTGGGAGAAAGCAACGTAAGAAGCTGGTATTTATCCGCCGGCTGGACGACATCGGGTCATTTTTCTATTGTAAACGGGTCAAATTCGACAAACGTAATATCGTTGGAAGGAAACAACAATAATAACAACATTGGATTTAACGGTACGTCTTTTGGAAACGGAACGCAAGTCATTTTCATTGCTAACCGTACAGCTAACCCTAGCGCAAACCCAACGGGCGGGGGCATTTTGTATGTCGAGGCTGGAGCTTTAAAATATAGAGGATCGGGCGGGAACACAACTACTATAGCAATCGCGTGAGGTAAGATGGCATTATCAGATTTACAAACACAATCGAATCTATATCTAGCATGGCAAAATACACTTAGCGCAATAGAAAACGCAAAAGTTGCAGCTAAATTTGTACAGGAACAAATTTCGAGCGTGAAAAATACACCGGAATTTAGTACTTATGTAACAGACGATGAACTTCAATACTTGACAAACGTATCAACGCTTGTTACAGAATTTATAAACGATTTACCGGAGCACCCAACATGAAAAAAATACATCTCACCACAGAAGTAGAAAAAGCACTAGTACAAATTGCAGACGCAGCCGAAAGATATCTAGGATCGCGCATATTTTCGCCAATATGGGATCTTGTTATTAAAGCCGTTATTGAAGAAATTGAAGAAAAACTAGAGCAAAAAGAATGACATCATCATACTTTCCTGGTCGTAACCCCCTTAACTACCAAGGAACGAATGTTACTAATCCCCCCCAGCAATATTCGTTCGACCGCGCCCCGACCCCATACGACTGGGAAACTTTTAACATAGGCGACGAATGGCGTGATAGTTCCACGACCCCAAATGACTGGTACAAACTATGCTCAAAAGCGCGCCAAGCACCC
>RGUK01000412.1 GCA_010027825.1 bacterium | reverse complement strand
TGAAGGATAATGAGATGATGCTCATCACGTTTTTTTTCTTAACCCTTGCGCTCTGTGGCCTAGAAAATCTTGATGCTTTCCACGTCGACAACCTAGACACAAACATGCCTGCAACTTCTTACCCAGGCACCGTCACAATCAACCCTTTTTTTGAGCACAAGAAATTTTACCTAACAGAAGAGAAAATAAAAACCGACCCCTTGGCCTTGCAGCAAGCAGCACGGGATGCCTTGCGCTACATCCAACGCCGTGCAGGCACCCACATGCATGTTCTCAGTCCAAAACATTTTTCCCACCTGCTTTCGTTGGAAGGGGTGAAAAATACGCTTTCGTTCATCGCCAACTGCATTGAAGAGGACAAACACACGGGGCGCTATCGCATTTTAGAGCCTTCCTTTCTGAACAAGCATTTCAGCTGCCTGGTATGGCGCGCGGACCATGCCAGCGCGCAGCAGCACAATGTGGATGTGCCGGGCGACGGCAGAATTCGTTTAACCACCTATTCCGTGTTCAATGTCCCCGGCAACTCAACCAAGACAGATGCGTTTGATTGTGCGCTCTATGCAGTACGCAATTATGCGATTGTTAAACGCTTCACCAAACAACAAATTGTTGCTGGTGCCCTGGAAAAGAAACACCAGCATAAAAATCGTGAAGTGCTTGCTTGGGTTAGCCGTACTTCGCTTGAAGAAGCGCTTATGCACGGCACCGTATTGGTCAGTTTTCCTGATGGTAAATCGCGGCTATTGAACGTACACGTCAACAATGGACGCCCGTATGATAAAACAAAGAAAGACCGCCAGGATCAGGAGCGCTATTGGTTCTTTAAAGAAATTGGCGGCCATACCCGCGGTGGTATGACACCGGTAGAGCGCTTGGAGCGGCGCAAGCAGGTTGTTTTCGCGGGCGATTTGCATAACATCGGGCTCGGCAAACTCATTGCCATCCGCTACCAAAACCCTGCTACCAATCAACCAGAGTTACGCCTTGGCATTCTTGCCGATACGGGCGGAGCGTTTCACAACAACTTGTACCAACTTGATTTCTTTGCTGGCCTTGTCGACTCGCACGATGCACTGCGTCAAATCATACGCGAAGTACCCATTCACGTGCGTGCTTCAATCCTGTACAAGCGAACTGTTTAGCTACCCTTGACCGACAGACGCAACTGTTTGGTTCCCCAGAGCAAATCTACCCCATACTGCTTACCCCATCTATTGAAACGAGATTGCTGAGGATAAAGAGAAAAGAGCTGGCGCAAAATAGTCTGGGCCGTAAGCACTGGTTGCACCTTGGTCGGATTAAGGATATGCACAAAGAACCCGTGGCACGGCTTTTCCGCATGCTTAGGATTGTCTGCCACACCCGGCATCTTTTTTGGGATGAAGGTGATTGGCTCAAAATAAACGCCAGGTAACTTTAATGCATTCAGCTTATCAGTCAGCACTTTTGCATTAACCCAGGGCGCGCCACATTGTAGAAATGGGTACAAAGTTCCCCGCCCTTCGCTGTAGTTGGTTCCCTCCAAAAGAACGGTGAGCGGATAAGCAAAGACATGATCTATAGACATCAAATTGGGCGATGGTGGAACAAAATACCAGCCAGCTCCCGCGTCAGCATGACCATCGCCCAACACGGTAACAGCAGCTTGCTTGCGCGTGGCCACTTGACGAGCAAGCTCGCCAAGGGTGCTGCCGTGCATGAAGGGGACAGGCGGCCCCTGCTGGCCCCATCGTGCGAGTGGATTGATGCGATTAAGCAAAAGCACAGAGATATGGCGCTGGGCGCATGCATCAAGCATGAGATCTAGCGTGGACAAATAGGTCCAGCAGCGCATGCCAACATCTGGCAGGTCAATCACCATCAGATCTATGCCTTCCAGCATAGCTGCGGTTGGTTTGCGATGGTCGCCATGCAGCGAAAAGACAGGACAATCCCAAGCGCTGGTGGCACTGGATGGCACTGACCGAAATGCTTCGTGGTTTGCTTGCAAGCCATGCTCGGGACTGAATAAGGCAACAAGAGCACCACCATTCATCTGGCTCTTGAGCCATGCGTGTACCACATCGG